>JAKAHF010000468.1 GCA_021815245.1 Actinomycetes bacterium | reverse complement strand
TCTGCTATCCGCACAAAGAGGCGCACGACGCCGTGGCCGCGCTGGTCGACGCTGGTGTTCGGGTGGTCGACCTGAGTGCCGATTTCAGGCTCAAAGACCCTTCGGCCTACACTGCTTGGTACAACTTCGAGCATCCACGCCCCGATCTTGTGGCTGAAGCTGTATACGGAGTGCCCGAACTGTATAGGGCAGAGATCGCGAAAGCCCGGTTGGTGGCGAACCCCGGCTGCTATCCGACGAGCGTCTTGCTTGGTTTGGCGCCGGTGGCCTCCGAGATAGACGAACTCGGCGTCATCGCCGACTCGAAGTCGGGCGTGTCGGGAGCGGGTCGCACGCCGAGTGACAAGACGCACTTCTGCGCCGTGACCGAGGACTTTCGGGCCTACAGCGAAGTCGGGCATCGGCATACCTCGGAGATGCTCCAGGAGCTCGCGCTGGCTGCCGGGCGGAGTGTGCCGGTGTCGTTCACGCCGCACCTCCTGCCCGTCGATCGGGGGATCCTCAGCACGTTGTACTTCAGGCCGCGGCACGGATTCGTGGGCCAGGATGCCTGGCTGCAGAAGTATCGGGCGTTCTATGCGGCCGAGACGTTCGTTGAGGTGGTGGACCACGTGCCGGCCCTTTCAGAGGTGCAAGGCACCAACTTCTGCCGCATGACGGTGCGCGAAGACAAGAGCGCCGGACTGGTGAAGGTCTTCGCGGTCATCGACAATCTTGTGAAAGGCGCGTCGGGGCAGGCTGTGCAGAACATGAACTGCATGTTCGATCTTGCCGAAGACGCCGGACTGAGGAGAAGAGTATGAACGGGAGTAGCGGAGGGCCCAATCACCCCATAGTCGTCGCGCCGTTGTCATCCCGTCTGTTCGAACTGCCTGCCGGAGTGGAGCTCGTGGAGCCGGAGGACGGCTCGCCGGGGGCGACTCATCCCGAGGGGTTCTTGGCTGCCGGAGTGGTGGCCGGTCTCAAAGACAGCGGCAAGCCCGACATGGGAGTTCTCGTCGTGGCTCCCGAATGGAGGCACAAGGCGACGTCGGCCTGCGTATCCACCACGAACGCGTTCGCCGCGGCACCGGTGGTACTGAACCGCACTGAGTGCGACCAGCAGCATCTGGTAGCCGTCGTGTTGAACAGCGGCAACGCCAACGCATGCACCGGGGAACCGGGGCTGGTAGTGGCGAGGGCCATGCAGGCGGCCTGTGCCGGCGAGTTGGGCGTCCCGGCGAATCAGGTAGCCGTTGCGTCGACGGGGATAATCGGCGTGCAGCTTCCCGCGGACATCGTTACCAACGGCGCGGTCCTGGCTGCGCAGGCCGTGAAAGCCGACGGTGGTCCCGAGTTCAATCGGAGCATCATGACCACCGATCGCTTCGCGAAGATATGCGCGGTGACGGTGGAGACCTCGGCGGGGGCGATCCGGTTGGGCGTCTGCGGCAAGGGGGCGGGCATGATCGCCCCCGCCATGGCGACCATGTTGTGCGTGGTGACCACCGATGCGCAGATCGCGCCCGATGATGTGCAGGCGCTTCTCGACAAGGCGGTCGAGACGTCGTTCAACCGCATTACCGTCGACGGCGAGATGAGCACCAATGACAGTGTCTGGTTCCTAGCGAACGGGGCATCGGGCATAGCTCCCGTGGGAGCCGACCTCGACCTCGTGGGCAGGGCCCTGGAGGCCATGCTGCGGCGTGTCGCATTGATGATGGTGGCCGACGGCGAAGGAGCCACGAAAGTCATGCGGCTGCGGGTGACCGGGGCCGAAGACGATGTGTCGGCTGCCAAGGTCGCTCGGGCCATCGGGAACTCGCCACTGGTGAAAACAGCCATGAACGGCGGTGATCCGAACTGGGGCAGGATCATCAGCTCGGCCGGTGCCGCGATGGCCGGCCGGAGTCTCCCCGGTGCGAGACTCCAACTCGCCGGGGTGATTGTGGTGCAGGGCGGAGCCGGGTGTGAGGTGTCGGCTTCCGGTCGCGAGAAGATGACGGCAGGTGTACGGCAGCCTGAAGTCGAGATCGACCTCGATCTCGGCCTCGGCGAAGCCTCGACCGAGCTGTACTTCGCCGACATGGGTCATGAATACATAACCATCAACGCTGAATACCATACGTGAGGCCGGCAATGCGCGAAATATTCCGCAAGCGGGTGGAAACCCTTCTGGAGTCGCTTCCCTATATCCGCATGTTCGCGGGCAAGACCGTTGTCATCAAATACGGTGGGGCCGCCATGAGCTCGGCGGATCTGAAGGAGGAGTTCGCGACCGACATCGCCATGCTCCGCTACGTGGGCATAAAGCCCATCATTGTCCATGGCGGCGGTGATGAGATCAGCTCATATATGAAGAAGCTCGACCTGCCTGTGAAGTTCGTCGAGGGTCTGCGGGTCACCGACGAGGCCACCATGGAGGTGGCCAAGATGGTGCTGGTGGGCAAGGTGAACAAGGAGATCGTCAGCCTCATCAACAGCAAGGGCGCCCCCGCGGTGGGGCTCTGTGGCGACGACGGTTGGCTCCTCCGCGCCGAGAAGCTGGTCAAGCGCGGCCAAGACGGCGCTATTCTCGATCTGGGCCGGGTCGGCGAGGTGAGCGAAGTCAACATAGAACTCCTCACACTGCTGGAGGCCGACTACGTGCCGGTGGTGGCGTCGGTCGGCGCAGGAGCGGCGGGGGAGAGCTACAACATCAACGCCGATACTGTCGCGAGCGCACTCGCGGGGGCTCTGAAGGCCGAGAAGATCATTTTCCTCACCGACGTTCCCGGGGTCATGACCGACGTGGACGACGAGTCGACGGTCATCTCCTCGTGCACGAGCGACGACCTCGTGGCACTCATCGACGAGGGCAAGATCTCCAAGGGAATGATCCCCAAGATCGAAGCCGTGCTCATGAGTCTCCGTGGCGGTGCGGGAGCGGCGCATATCATCGACGGGCGCATCGCACACTCGGTGCTGCTCGAGATACTGACCGACGACGCCGGTTTGGGCACCAAGGTCGTCTTGGGCAGCCAGGGCTAGGCGAGTCGGCCAAAAGGAGGTCACTGTGGGCGCTAAACACTTTCTCACCGTCGCCGACCTGAGCCAAGAGGAGTTCGACGGCGTGCTCCGCCGGGCGGCATCGTGGAAGAAGCACCCCTACGGCGACGCGCTGGCCGGTAAGACGGTGGCGTTGGTGTTCGGCAAGCCGTCGACTCGCACCCGGGTGTCTTTCAGCGTTGGTGTATACCAACTGGGCGGCATGCCGCTCACCCTGTCGGAGCAGGAGTTGCAGATGCGCAAGTCGGAAAGCATCGAGGACACTGCCCGGGTGCTGTCGAGGTACGTCGACGGCATCGTGATACGCACGTTCGCTCAGAAG
>JAKAHF010000467.1 GCA_021815245.1 Actinomycetes bacterium | reverse complement strand
CGACGATACGCTCGCGACTCAGCGGTTGCTCGGGCCGGGGACGGTCGGCGCCCGGCTCGCTCGCGGATTTCATCCTTCTGGGAGACATTCGCACCCTCACTCGTAGCTCTACAGCGTAGAACGCTCTACACTGTAGAATCGTCGAGGGCACGTGAGTTGTCAAGGGATCAAGGAGGGGCGGACTGGAGGCTATCGTTCGATGTAGGTAGCATAGACGAAGGACCAGTTGCCCGCCGCCCACAGCCTCGCTAAGGTGACCCACGTGTTCGGAGACCAACCGACCCGGCTGCGGACGTTCGATCGATCGCGTCACCGGAGGTGCCGGTGGATTCTCAGCTCGGTACAGACATCTCGCTCGGAGCGCTCGCGCCCTTCGTGCTCATGCTCGCGGCGATCGCGCTGCTTCCGCTTCTGGCGAGGCGGTGGTTCCATCGCGACCGCAACAAGGCCATCGTCGCCTTCATCCTGGGAGTGCCGACGGTGCTCTACCTTGTGATCGGGTTCGGACAACACGGACTCGACGCCGTGGTCGACACCGCCGAGGAGTACGTCGGGTTCATGATCCTTCTCCTGGCGCTGTACACGATCTCGGGCGGCATACATCTCTCGGGAAACCTGATCGCGACACCCCGCACGAACCTCGCCTTTCTCGCCATCGGGGCGGTGCTCGCGAGCCTGGTCGGCACCATGGGCGCGTCGATGGTCCTCATCCGGCCCGTCCTGAGGACCAACTCCGAGCGCCGGCACGTGCGGCACACCGTGATCTTCTTCATATTCGCCGTCAGCAATCTCGGCGGCATGCTCACCCCACTGGGTGACCCCCCGCTGTTTCTCGGCTTTCTGAAAGGCGTCCCGTTCTTTTGGACCCTTCGTCTGTGGCCCCAGTGGCTCCTGTCGCTCGCACTGCTGCTCGCGATCTACATGGTTCTCGAGGTGAGGCACTACCGCCGAGAACCGAGCCAGGCGCGATACCTCGATCTCAAAGACCTGGAGCCGGTGCGGCTGCGAGGTTGGGTCAACGTGTTGCTCCTGGCTCTGGTGACGGTGACTGTCGTTCTCTCCGACCCGCTGTTCGTTCTTGGAGAGCGCATGCACTTCGCCTTCGTCAGGGAAGTCATTCTGGTGGTCCTGACGCTGGCATCGTTGTTGCTCGCGCCGAAAGGCCCACGGAGGTGCAACGAGTTCCAGTGGGCGCCGATGATCGAAGTGGCGATCGTCTTCGCCGGCATCTTCGCGACGATGATCCCGGCCCTCGAGCTTCTGCGGGCCCATGGCGGCAGTGTCGGCCTGAACAGCCCATGGCACTTCTTCTGGACGACCGGATGGTTGTCGGCCTTCCTCGACAACGCGCCGACCTACCTCGCGTTCACGTCGATCGCTCAAGGTCAGACCGGAGCGGCGAGCCTGGGGGATCTCGCGGCGATGACCGACACCTCGGGGGCGATCTCAGGAGCGAGCATTCTCGCGGCTATCTCCGCGGGGGCGGTGATGTTCGGCGCTTTGACCTACATCGGCAACGCGCCCAACTTCATGGTGCGCTGTATCGCCGAGCGGTCGGGTGTGCCTATGCCTTCGTTCTTCGGATTCATGCGCTACTCGCTGGTGGTCTTGCTCCCTGTTTTCGCCATCCTGACGGTCGCGTTCTTCCTATGAGCCGGTATGCTTACAGCGCGAGGTCGTTCATTCACCGCGCCGGGTTCGCGCCGAGCATGATGTGACATGGCTCTACACTATCCCTACAGAGAGCGCACTGAACGTTTGATAGCCTCGGCGCGCGTCGTACTGGCGCTGTTCTCGTTCTTGGCCATCTGGCTCGATCAAGCGCAGCCGACACACTACGCGACCGCCGGTTACAGCCTTCTCGGGGGCTACCTACTGTATTCGGTTGTCGTCGCCGCGGTCGCCTGGCGTACGCCCAGGCCGCTGCCGGGGTTCCAGCTCGGCACCCACGTGCTCGACCTGCTCGCCTTCGTCGTGATCATGTTCTTCACTGAAGGAGCGACCAGCCCGTTCTTCGTGTACTTCGTGTTCGCGCTCGTCGTCGCCACCCTGCGCTGGCGTTCGCGAGGGACGATCCTGACCACGGTGGCGTCGTTGCTGGCCTTTCTTGCTCTCGGCTTTCTTACGCACCGGGCTCTGGCAGAGCCGGAGTTCCACGTGAGCCGGTTCATCATCCGTGCCGTCTACCTTGGCATCGTGAGCGGTCTTCTCACCCAGTTCGAGCGATTCGAGCAGGCCGTTCGCGACGAGCTCGAGAGGCTGGCCCGGTGGAGGCGGACTTCGGTGACCGACGTCGAGGCCTTGCTCACGAGCGCGCTCCCCGAGGCTGTCGAGATCATCGGGGCGCGAAGAGGGCTGCTGATCTGGGACGAGTCGGAGGAGCCGTGGCGATTCGTCGCCTATGCCGGTCCCACCGGCGTGGAGATGAAACGCCGACCGCCGGACGCGTTCGGCGACGTGGTGACACAAGACCTGATCGACGTGCCCTTCATCTGCTTCGCCAAGCCAGGCGTGGTGGTGCTCGTGAAAGACGGCAAGATGAGGTCGACCCGAGGCGAAGGGATATCCGGCGACCTGCGCTCGGAGTTCTCTATAACCGATTTCGTCTCGGTGCCGCTGAGCGGCGGAGATTTTCGCGGTAGGCTCTTCTTTCTCGAACATCCCGCGGCGGTGGTCGACTCGCTGTTCATGGCCGAGATCATCGCGAGCGAATTGCTTGCCCGCATGGGGTCGGTGAAGGTGCTCAACGAGTTGCGTGACGCCGCCGTTCTCGACCAGCGCATGCGGACGGCGCTCGAGCTTCACGACGGGCTGCTGCAGTCGCTGACAGCGGCCGGTCTGGAGGTGGGGACGGTCGCGAGGGAGTTGTCTCCCGAACTCACGAAGATGAGGGCCAAACTGCAGCACGCCGAGGAGTTGATCGCGGCCGAGAGGAGAGAGCTGCGGGCGCTCATCGACGAGATGCGCCCCGGCCGGCCCGGGCTCCGCCCCTTCGATCTCGGCACCCGCCTTTCGGAGCTGCAACAGATGCTGCCTCAGCAGTGGGGCTTGAACGCGAAGGTCACGGCTGAGCCCCGCACCCTGGCCCGCGTCGTGGAGGGCGAGTACGGCCTCGCGAAGGATGTCTACTTCTTGGCCCATGAGGGATTGGTGAACGCCGCGCGGCATGCTCGGGCGTCGCTCGCCCAAGTCGTCATCTCGGCGGCCGAAAGTCGCGGCCGGTCGTTCACCGGCCTGTCCGGATCGCCATGGATCGCGTTCGAGGTTTCGCAGACGATGCAGACCTGGCAGCCGTTGTGCTTCAGCTTCGCCAGATGGTGCTGGACAGCCTTGATCTCGTCTTCGACCGATTGCA
>JAKAHF010000466.1 GCA_021815245.1 Actinomycetes bacterium | reverse complement strand
AACGGCACCCTGGTCAGCTTCAGGGCCATGAATCCCACCGACGAACCGGCCACGCGCGACCTGTTCTACTCGCTCTCGCAGGAGACGGTGTACTACCGCTACATAGCCCACATGAAGCGGATCCCCCGCAAACAGCTGCAGAACTTCGTCTATGTCGACCACCGCAACGAGGTCGCCATCGTCGGCACAGTGCCTGAGGCGCACGGTGAGGAGATCATCGCCATCGGCCGCTACTACCTCGATCAGAAGACCAACCGGGCCGAGGTCGCGTTCGTGGTTCGCGATGACTGGCAGAAGCAAGGCATCGGAAGCTTTATCATGAAGCACCTCGCCAACATCGCGAAGCGCAACGGCATCGCCGGCTTCACCGCCGAGGTCATGCGCGACAACAAGCCGATGCAGGCCGTTGTCAACCACAGCGGCATGAAGGTCCGCAGCAGCTTGAACGAGGGTGTGTTTCACTACGAGATGGATTTCTGAGAGCAAGGGGCCGGGCGGGCCTTCTCTCTAGTGCTTGGTACGCAGCCAGCGTATTGACTGCGGCGGTTGCGTGTGCTTTCAATAGGCGGCACCGATTCTGCACTAGGGGGGGATCACGGCCATGACGATCGGCCACCTACCGGGACCGCCGCCCGGATATGACCAGACTACGTGGAAGACGCTCGAAGCTCCTCATGACGGCGTCGGCGACTTGGTGCTTCTCGCCGAAGACGGGCACCTCTGGGTCTCTCATGCTGAAGACGAATTCTACTGGCGCCACTGGGACATCTTCCGAAACGGGCTGAAGGTCGGACGCTATCCTTCGGATTGCAGGCGACCCGATTGCTCCCTATCCGACGAAGTCCAGAGTGGCGATGCCGGCTCAGCGGACGAGACAGACGACGGTTTCTTTGTCGAGAGCTACGAACCGCACAAGACCATAAGGCAGCGTCGCGAGGAGCTGCGCTTTAGCCAGGCCGAAGCGGCCGCCGCGATCGGTCTCGGTCTGCCCGCCTACCGCGATCTGGAGGATGAGGACGCTGATGCGTATTTCGCCATCAGACTGGGAGTGCAGCGCCGACTGTACGCATTTCTCGGCCTCGACATGCTCGAGGTACTCGGGTATTCGTGTGCGTTTTGCGGCCCGAGATCCGACGCCCTGCCCCCCTCAGCTCCCCAGGCACCTGGTGAGGTGGTCCGCCTCCGCCGGGAAGAACTGGGCTTGACTCGTGACGCCCTTGAGCGCCGGATGAACTGGGCGCCTGGGGTCTTGCAGCATTTCGAAGAGGACCACGGCTACCTCGACGGAACGGAGCCGGCTTCGCCCACCGTCGCCAACATACAGGAGCTCGCTTGGGTGCTCAAGACGCCCGTGCAACTCCTGCTCGCGACGACGTGCCCGCGCTGCATGAACCGCGGCATCTGGAGGGATGCTGATCCTCACCGCTACGATCACATCCTCGACACGATCCTCGTGGCCTTCGATCTGTCGACCAACGTAGGTCGCAAGCAGGCCTGCCAGGAATGCATCCGCTATGCCGACGAACGATGGGGCGGCACACGCGATTACCATCCGTTCGTCTGGGCGGCAGCCGTACGACTCCAACAGGACAGGGTCGTCTGCGACGTCTTCCGGCAGCACGTGATCTCGGGTGGCGACGAGGCATTGCGCCTTTCGTGGCAGGACGGCACCGGGCCGGTGCTCGCCGGCAATCGCGCCGGTCTCCGTTATCTCCACGAGTTGTTGGGACGCATCGCACACCACGCGACCCCTGGAGAGCACGTTCATCTGAGAGATGACGACATCCTCTGGAAGGGTAGCTCGTTCCCGTTGACACTCAGCCTCGTCGGGCAAGAACACTTTGCCGATGACGACGAAGAGGACAATGAGCGCACCGACAGCGGGGATAGGGACCAGCAGCCTGCGCGTCGTGATCTCGATCCCCGCTCTATCGTCGCCCTGGTCGTCCTCCATGACCACATCCTGCCAGACTTGTTCCTCACGACCGGGAAGGTCTACCGTGTGCTTGACTCGCACCCGTACACCGAAGGCGAACGGGTCTGGCGTCTCGCGATTCGCGATGAGATCTACCGGATGCACGTCTTCCGTCTTCGCTGGGATGATGGTGAGAAGAGCGAGATCGCGTTCGACCTCGACGATCCCGGGCTGCTTTATCTAACGAAGGAAGCCCTCTCCCAGATGCGCTGAACCTCGCGCCCCGGTCCGCAGCAGTTCCTCCATGGCCCCCGTGACCTGCGCCGCCAGGTCCGCCGCCGTGCCGCTCGGATGCACCGGCTCCCCCACAACGTAGCGCACCTTGCACGGCCATGGAGCGTGTACGGCCAGGGAGAACGGCAGTGGCACCGGTAGCAGGCCGAGGGTCAACGGATCGCGGTAGCCGGCATACTCGGGGCCCAACCTGAGCATTCTTCGAAAGAGCAACCGGCCGAGATGACGGCCGCTCGAGAGGAAGACGTGGCCGTTGTTGACGCCCAAGGACGCTACCGGGATGATCGGCACCCCGGCCTCGAGGGCGACGGTCGCGAAGCCCGTACGTCCCTCCCACGCCAAGCTCTCGCGACCGAAGCGGCTCCCCATGATCTCGCGCACTCCGCCCGGATAGGCCAGGACGAGTTCGCCGGCTCCAAGCAGCTGTGCCGCGTTCTCCCGGGTGCCGTCCACGGCGCCTGCGGAAGTCCAAACGTCGCTTATCACCGGGAGTCCGAACCACAGATGGTCGGCCAGCAGTCTGACGACCCTCGCCTTCGAGTGGAGGATGAGACTGGCAAGAATGAAGCAGTCGAAGTCGAGACGACCGTGATTGCTGACAAGCAGCGCCCCTCCGCTCTCGGGGATCCGTTCGACACCGTGGATCTCCGCCCGGTGGTACACACGCCGCGGATTGAGCAGAAACAGGCTGCGGGCGACGCTCTTGCGACTTAGCACGGTCACATCACACGCACCCAGGCGTGGCGCCCGGCTAGCCGAACAGGTCGCGACGCCGGTGTCGTTGAACCGGAAGACGCTCCCTGACCGCAAGGAGATGGTCCATATCGAGGTCGGCGACCACGGTATCTACGCGCTCGCGGCTCTGTGCGATCACGATGCCCCAGGGATCGACCACCATGGTGTGACCGTAGTTCTCGCGGCCGCGCGCGTAGCGGCCCCATTGCCCACAACCGGCCACGTAGCAGCCGGTCTCGACCGCGCGCACGCGGAGCATGGGTTCCCAGTGGGCGATGCCGGTCGGCACCGTGAACGCGGCCGGCAGAACCAGCAGGTGCGCACCTCGGTCTGCGAGCGCGGCGAAGAGTTGCGGAAAGCGGATGTCGTAGCAGATGGCGAGGCCGACGGTCCAGCCCTCGATCTCGCACGTGG
>JAKAHF010000465.1 GCA_021815245.1 Actinomycetes bacterium | reverse complement strand
CGACTTCGACGGTGTCGAACTGTGTGGCGTAGTAGCGCAACCGATCGGCCGCGGTGCGAACCGCCGGTGGGTACCAGGCGCGCACCATGGTGGGGTCGGTCCAGGAACAGGTGCCTACTCGGATATGTCCTGCCATGCGCTAAGGATATACTGGTCGGGCCTATCGGGCCGCACGACAACGATGTCGCGCGTTTCGGAGGTTGCGAGCACACCCCGAGTCAAGACTGAGGTCGCTACGACAATGACATCACCCGCCAGGCCCCGCCTGTTTCTCACGCGTCGCATCCCGGAGCCGGGCTTCTCGCTCGCCCACGAACTGTTCGACGTGGTCGGCGGCGACGAGGACTGCGCCCTGCCCCGCGAACGACTGCTGGCTGGCATCCCCGGGGCGCAGGCGCTGCTGTGTCTTCTGAGTGAAGCGATCGACGGCTCGGTCATGGACGCGGCCGGCGGCGATCTGAAGGTCGTCTCCAACATGGCAGTCGGTTTCGACAACATCGACGTCGCAGCCGCGACCGCGCGCGGCATCGTCGTGACGAACACCCCGGGTGTTCTCACCGATGCCACGGCCGATCTCACGTGGTCGCTCATTCTCGGAGTGGCGCGAAGGGTGGTCGAAGGCGACGCCATGGTGCGGCAGGAGGTGCCGTGGCGGTGGGCGCCGTTTCTGCTCCTCGGTCGAGCGGTGGCCGGCAGTACGCTCGGCATCGTGGGCATGGGCCGCATCGGTCAGGCGGTCGCGCGCAGGGCCCTTGGTTGGGACATGAAGGTCGTCTACACCAGAGCAAGCGGGCCGGTGCCGGCCGACCAGGTGCCGGCCGGGGCCGCGTGGGAGTACCGGGACGACCTCGACGAACTCCTGCGCGAAGCCGACTACGTCAGCCTGCATGTACCATTGACCCCCGAGACCAAGTACCTAATCGGGCCGCGCGAGCTGGCACTCATGAAACCCGGGGCGTTTCTCATCAACGCGGCGCGGGGACCCGTGGTCGACGAAACCGCCCTGGTCGAAGCCCTGCGCAGCGGGCATCTGGGTGGAGCCGGCCTCGACGTCTACGAACGCGAGCCCCAACTCATGCCGGGTCTGCGCGAGCTGCCGAACACGGTCTTGCTGCCTCATCTTGGCAGCGCCACGGTCGAGACCCGGGGGGTCATGTCGGAGGTCGCCGTCCGCAACGCCTTGGCGGCCGTAGCGGGCGAAAGACCCGCCTACGTGGTCAACCCTGAAGCGCTGAAGGTATGATTGCCGCGTGCAGATTCTGCGTCTGACAATCAAATCGACGGCGACGGGGCGCGACCGGATGCTACGCCGTTCGCGCTCACGGTTCGTTCTGATACTACTCGTGGCGGCACTACTCGCGATCACCACCGGCTTTGCCGAAGCCTGCGACAGTTCCGGCGACGCCGGCACCGGAGGCACGACCTCGTCGACCTCTGAGGGCAGCGTGAAGTCGGGCAACATCAAGGGCGTCATCGGAGAACAGGTGGCCATCGGCAACGCGGTGCTGGTAGTACGCGCGCTCCAGTCGACATTCCAGCCCGCGATGCCAGCCCAGCGCCTGAGCGAGAGCACCCCATCGGCGCCGGGCGTGGGCGAGTCGTTCTACCAGGCGCGGGTCACCGTCGAGAACAACGCGACCACGCCGCTTCGCGTCGACGCCGACGACTTCATGTGCCGCATCGGGGACAAGGTTGTCGCCATAGAGCCGACCCGGTCGGGGCCGTATGCCCGCAGCCTGCTCAAGAACACGTCGCTCGACCTGTTGCTGACCTTCAAGGGACCGGCGGGCTTCCAGCCGGAGCTGCTGTACACGCCCACGTGGTACGACGGCATGATCACCATAGGGCCGAAGGCCGAGCAAGCCGAGGAAGAGACTACCTCTACGTAGGTCGGCGACCCTACGGTCGCCAGGCGACCACCCTCGCCGGAGCGCCGTCGCAACCCGTCAGAGGCAGAGGCAGGCACGCGCAGGTGAGAGGCCCGGGCTCGATCTTCTCGAGGCCCCACAGATTCTCCAACAACAGGATGTCCCGGCCGAGCAGGAGGGTGTGCACCTCATAGGGTTCGCGGTCGAGACTGGCCGTGTCACTACCCACCATGCCGGTTTGTCGCTCGGCAAGTACCTGCGCGGCCTCGAGGGAGAGGAGCCGGCCCGCGGTGCGAAGCAAGATGATGCCTCCGGGCGGCAGAGCCTCATATCGAGCGATGTGCTCGGCGAGAGATGCACCGTCGATGTGGGTGCCGGGGTCGCCTCTGCTGCAGTCGAGCAGCAATGCGGGGCCGACGAACCGCTCGATCGGAAACTGGTCAAGCGTCGAGCCGTCGGCGAAGAAATGGCGTGGCGCATCGATGTGGGTGCCCGAATGCGTGCCCAACCGGACCTCGGTGACCGCGTAGCCGTCGGCGTCGTGGCTGCGCGTGGGCATGAGAACGACCGCGGGGTCCCCGGGCAGCACCGCCATGCCCGATTGGATCGGACGGCTCAAGTCAAAGAACTGCACCGCGCATGCTCCCCTGTGCGCACCGGCCCGGCCCTAGCGGAACAGGTTGAGCAAGAACACCAAGTCGTCGGTGGAGTCGAGCGCGTGATACATGCCGGCGGGCAGGTAGAAGAGGGCACCCGGCACGCCTTGGTGCTCGGTCTCGCCGATAGTGATGACGCCCGCTCCGCTCAGCACGTGGATCGACGCCGGTTGGGCGGCCGAATGACCCGACATCGTCTGGCCGGTCTTCATGGCAAAAAGGCTGATATTGGCCTTGGGGCAGTCGACGAGCGTCTTGCTGACGATGCCGCCGTCGGCAAACTGAACCATTTCCAGGAGATTGCCGATCCAGGGTTCGTCGCATCCGGGTTTGGTTGCCTTCGCGTCTTGCATCATGCCCTCCTTGCGAAGTCGGGATTCAGGCTCGGCGTCATGGCGCCGGCGTCGCAGCTGCTTTCAGTAGGTCGTCGGCAGGCCTGTGGCCTCACGCACCTTGTGCATGACCTCTTGGGCGACGGCACGCGCCCGTGCCCCGCCGTCCCTCAGCACGTCGTTGACGTATCCGGGGTCCTTCTCCAGCTCGCGCCGCTTTTCACGGAACGGGGCGAAGTAATCGTTGATGAGTTCGAGCAGGCGCTTCTTGACGTCGCCGTAGCCCATACCCCCGGCCCTATAACGGGCCTCCCATTCGGCCGACTCGCCGGGCGTCGCCAGCAGTTTGAGGAGTAGGTACGGGGTCGATTCCGATGGATCCTTCGGAGCCTCGACCGGAGCCGAGTCGGTGACGATCGACATGACCTTCTTCTTGAGCGCGCCACCCTCTTCGAAGATGCCGATCTCGTTGCCGTAGCTCTTCTACATCTTGCGGCCGTCGA
>JAKAHF010000464.1 GCA_021815245.1 Actinomycetes bacterium | reverse complement strand
GTGCTCTGGGTGGAGATGCCGGCGTCGGTAGACTCGCTCACCCTATTCAGGATGGCGCTCGACGCGGGCATCTCGGTGGTCCCGGGGTCGCTCTTCTCGGTAGGGTCGCACTTTCAAAACTGCGTCCGGCTGAACGCCGCCTACTGGTCGAAGAAGACCGAGCCGGCCTTGGCCCAATTGGCCGAGATGGCCGGTTCGCTCGTTCGGGCGGGTGGGTAGTATGCTGGAGCTGGGACCTTAGCTACCCCACGCAGCCGGGCCACATGGTAGATCCACCGCGATCGCAGGAGGATGCCTTGAACAAGACAGTCATACAACCACCCGACGTGGCCGCCCCGAGGGCACCCTATTCGACCGCGATCCGCGTACGTGCGGCGGAGTTCGTCTTCATGGCCGGCGTCGTGTCGTGCGACGTCTTCGGCACTCTCGTGCACCCCGGCGATATCCTCGGGCAGACCCGGCAGATCATCAAGAACCTGAAGGCCATCGTCGAAGAGGCCGGCGGGACCCCCGAGAGCGTGGTCAAGACCACCACCTATGTGGTGGCCGACGCCATGGAGTCGTTCTTCGAGACCGATGCCTTTCGCGAGTTCCTCGAAGCCTTCCACTCGCCGGCCGACACGCTTGTCGGAGTCGCCTCGTTCGTAGGTTCCGAACGGGGCCAGCTGATCGAGGTGGACGCCGTCGCGGCCTTGGGCTAGGGAGTCCGGCGAAGACGGGCGGTCACTCGCCCGGGTAGCCCTGCTCCAACTCCTTCTCGGTGGCCGCGCGCACGGTGACGATCTCGACTTCGAAATGCAGTCTCTGACCCGCGAGCGGGTGGTTGCCGTCAACGACGATGGTGTCGTCGGAGACTTCACGTATGGTGAGGGGCATCGACCCCTCATCGGTCTCGGCCATGACCATCATGCCGGGAGCCAGCTCCATCTCATCGTCGGCGGCGTCGCGCTGCAGGGTCATCACCTGCTCGGGATCGTACTCCCCGTAACCTTCGGCGGGTTCGACCACGACCGTTCGCTGATCGCCGGGCTGCGTACCTTCAAGCGCGCTCTCGAGACCCGGGATGATGTTTCCGAAGCCGTGCAGGTAGTCGAGCGGTTCCTCGGACACGTCGAGGGTACTCCCGTCGTCGTCGGTGAGGTGGTAGTTGAAGCTGACCACAGTGCCGTGCTTGGCTTCCATCGGTGAGTCCCTTCTTGTGGGGCCATTGCTGAGCGACAACAGTAGCAGCTTGTCGTCGGCTCCGCCCTCGGCTGCAAGGTCGGCCACCCGCTGGCACGACGTGACATCGCCGGCGATGACCGGCGCGCACCCACCGGCTGCCACGGTGCCCCTTGACTATTATGAACTTAGTAGTACTATGTGGTTAGCAACATGGAGGACGATCCATATGACAGTACCGATCACACCAGATTTCGAAGGGCCGGACGCCTCGGGCGCACGTGCGCAGGGCGATCTCGCGCTCCCTCTCAGTGGCGACGAGGCGGTCGCCCAGTCGCTTCGCAAATTCAACAAGGAACTCAGCTCGGGCATCGTATCGCTCGCACTTCTCGCGCTCATGGCTCACGCGGAGAAGCCGCTCTATGGATATCAGATCGCCAAGGAACTCGAGGGTTTCGGCGAGGGTCTGCCGGTGAAGCAGGGCACGCTCTATCCGGTGCTGCGTTCGCTCGAGGCCGGCGGTTTGCTTACGAGCGAGGTGGAGCCCTCGGTCACCGGGCCTCCGCGCCGCTACTACTCGGTGACCGAGGAAGGGCGCTCGGCGATAGTGCAGTGGCGTCAGCAGTGGATACGCACCCGTGAATTCGTCGACTCCGTGCTGGAGGGAGATCGTGGATAGGAACATTGAGACATATCTGAGGGAGCTTCAGGATGCGATGGCGTCGGCGGGGGCCGATCCCGCGCTCGTGCAGGACGCTCTCTTCGACGCCGAGGAGCATCTGCAGGCGGAGATGGCGGCGGGCGGTCACTTCGCCGATGTCGCTACGGCCTACGGAAGCCCCGAAGAAGTGGCAGCGGCCTACCTGGGCACGGTGCCCGTGCGCGACATGGCCGTCGCCATAGCCGCGCCACATCCGGGGAGCGCGGCCGGCCTCGCCACCCAGGCTGCTCAGCCCGAAGTCGAGCAGGCCGTCGAGATCGGGGCGGCGACTCCGGCCGGCGAGCACGCGCAGAGCGCCGTGCCCGGCCAGACGATCGTCGCCCCCGAGGCTGGTGTGGGTTGGATAGAAGTGGGCATGGCGACCGAGACGGCGGGGGCGTCGCGGCCTGAGGTGGACGTCGCGGCGGCAGAGACCGCCGAGCGACCGGCCGTCTCGGAGCCCGGGCCCACGGCCGAACCGCCGAAGGTGTTCTGCCGGCAGTGTGGCACCGAGAGTGTGGCCGGTCTGGCCTACTGCCGCCGGTGCGGTCTGCCGCTCGTCACACCCGCCGACCTCGCGGCCGGTAGTGCGGCTGCTGGTTGGGCGCCGCCGAGCCAGTATCCCCGGGGAGTGCAGAGCGGCATGGCGGCCGCCGGAGCGGGCAGGGCACAGGCGGAGCCCAGCGCGTGGCGCTCGATCTTCGGGCCGTTCGTCGATGCGCGCACGTGGACCTCTCTGGTCTATATGATCCTGTCGCTTGGACTCGGCATCCTGTATTTCGTGGTGATTGTTACCGGACTCTCGATCTCCGTCAGCTTCATGGTCAGCTTCGTCCTCTTGCTGGTTGGGGTGCCGCTCCTCTTGCTGGTGCTCGGATTAGTGCGCGGGTTCGCCCTTTTCGAAGGCCGGCTCGTTGAGACCCTGCTCGGCACACGCATGCCCCGCAGGTTTCGGCCTCTGCCGCCCAACATCGGCTTCTGGGAGCGCATGCTGTTCTGGATAAAAGACAGTCGCACCTGGTTGTCGGTGCTGTACCTGCTCGCGATGATGCCGCTGGGGATCGTGTACTTCACGGTCGCGGTGACGTTCCTCGCCACCAGCATCGGACTGATCACGTCGCCCATCTGGGGTTGGTTCGGAGACTACACGGTCGTCTACAACGGCATCACATATGTGGGTGACTTCCCGCAGGCGCTCATACCGGTGGCCTTCATCGCCGGCGTGCTGCTTCTGATAGGCAGCATGCACGCGATCAGATGGATCGGGCGGGGCCATGCGGCCTTCGCCAAGGCGATGCTGGTGCGACTGAAGTAGCCGGGCAGGGAGTAGTCGCCCGCCCGGTCGGCTTGCGACACCGCGCGGGGCGCCGGCCCAAGGGCCGGCGCCCCGCCGTTC
Organism: Actinomycetes bacterium; assembly: GCA_021815245.1. The sequence continues at coordinate 112 of JAKAHF010000464.1, read as the reverse complement.
TTGGCCGGTAGGGGCTGCTACGATGAAACGAGAGCCGCGGACTTCAGAAACGATCGCGACCACAACGGCAGGTGAGGGCGATGGCCATCTCCATTCGCATATTCTCCGACTA
>JAKAHF010000463.1 GCA_021815245.1 Actinomycetes bacterium | reverse complement strand
CGATCTTGCGGCGGGTTTCGACGTGATTCTCGAGATCGAGCTCAAGGGTGCAGAGGAGGTGCTGGCGCAACGTGCCGAAGCACTGATGGTCTACATCATGCCTCCCTCGCTCGAGGAATTGGAGAGGCGGCTGCGCTCGAGGGGCACCGATTCGGAGGAGGCGATACGCAAGCGGTTGGCCAGGGCGAAGGAAGAGATCGCCGAGGTGGAGAAGAAGATGGCAGGCGATCAAAGCCGACTTCACCATGCTATAGTAAACGACAAGGTCGATAGAGCGAGCGCCGAGCTCGCCGGCATCATCGAACGAGTTAGGGAAGAGGATGAACAAGCCGACAGTTGACGAGATTCTCGAAGGCCTCAAGAAGACGTGCGATACCCAGGGGCAAGAAGAACCGAATCGCTACACCGCGGTCATGGTGACCGCCAAGCGCGCGCGGCAGATCAATAGCTACTACCACAGCCTGGGCGAAGGCGGTGGTCTTGATAGTTTCGCTCCGCCTCCAGTGGCGACGTTCTCCAAGAACTACCTCAGCATCGCCATGGCCGAAGCTGCCAGGGGAGAGGTCTCCTGCCGCGTGCGAGTGGTGCGTCCCTAGAGCATCGCTTCGCGAGCAGCTTCCGACCAATCTCACGGCAACACTTCCACGGGAACAAGGGAGCGCATGATGGCTGAGAAGCCCGTCGTTCTCCTCGGTGTCACCGGCGGCATCGCGGCGTACAAGGCCGCCGAGTTGCTTCGTGGGTTTCAGAAAGCGGGCATGGAAGTGCGCGTGGTCATGACGCGCTCGGCCACGCAATTCGTCGGGCCGATGACCTTCCAGACCCTGTCGCAGGCACCGGTACGCCTCGATGAGGTCAGCGAGCTGCGCTACGATTCCAAGATCACTCACGTCGAAGATGCCCAAGAAGCCGATATCTTCGTAGTCGCGCCGGCTACCGCCAATACCTTGGCCAAGATGGCCAACGGCATCGCCGACAATCTGCTGACATCGATGCTCCTCGCCTTTGGCAAAACCATCGTCATCGCGCCCGCGATGAACACGACTATGTGGGAGCATGCGGCGACGCAGCACAATGTGGCGCTACTTCGCGAGCGCGGGGTGTTCGTCGTGGAGCCTGGCTCGGGCGAGTTGGCCTGCGGCGATTTCGGCTCTGGTCGCATGGCCGAGCCCGACAGCATCGTGGCCGAGGTCAAGCTGCGGCTTCAGGTGCAGCGCAAGCGTGATCTACGCGGTCTGCGCGTGCTTATCACGGCGGGTGGCACGAGGGAGCCTATCGACGCTGTGCGCTTCATCGGCAACCGGAGTTCGGGCAAGATGGGCTTCGCCCTTGCTCGCGCCGCCTTTGACCGCGGGGCGCAGGTCGAACTCATAGAGGCCAACGTGGACATGCCTGCCGTGCCTGGCGTGCGGCAGATCGAGGCTCCCACGGCTGGAGAGATGCACGAGCAGGTGATGAAACATCTGCCCGACATCGACATCCTTATCATGGCGGCCGCAGTGGCCGACTACCGTGCCGCGCAGGCCGCCGGTGGCAAGGTCGGCAAGGGGCGCGAGGAATGGACGATCGGACTCGAGGCGACGACCGATATCCTGTGCGACGTGGCCGAGCACAAGTCGAGTCAGTTTCTTGTCGGCTTCGCCGCGGAGTATGGCATGGAAGGTCTCGGTCGCGCCCGGGCCAAGATGGAGCGCAAGAAGCTCGACATGATCGTCTTCAACGATATCTCGCGCACCGATATCGGCTTCGACTCCGACTTCAACGAGGTGCGCATCCTTCACAAGGATGGCGAAGTCATCCTCGACAGGGCTCCCAAGGAGACCATCGCCGAGCTGATTCTCGACAACATCGCCCAAGCCGTGCGGGCCCGCAGGGGGGAGACCCCGCTACCGGCGTAGGCCGGCGACTCTGACGACCCGGCTCGTCCCGTAGCGCTATGTCTGGTCACGGAATGGGTGTGACCGACTGAATGTACCAGCCAGAAGGTCCGTTCGAGCTGGTGTCGCTCTGCTCCCATTCTGTTCCACGTAGGTGCGCATGAGCTGGCGGCCATCGCGCGGATCGACGACTAGGTTGTAGTAGAGACCATAGCCGGCGGCTGTCAGAAACAGGAGAACGAAGGCTATGGCCAGCACGCGGCCCAGGTTCCACGAACGACTCCCAGGGACGTCGCCCGCACGGATCAGGCGTCTGTGCTGGGGCGACGCTGTGTTCCACCTGGCAAGGCCCGCATCTAGAGCGAGGCAACTTCCTCGATGAGGATCCGAGTCTCGATGAATCCCGCGTTGCGGTCACTTTCGGCTCTCGTCACTCGCTCCACTACTTTGAATCGGTATCCGGCCGAGGTGCCGACCTTGTCGAATTCGGTGACCGTGACGTAGACGTCGATACGGCGGCCTGTGGGGTCCTCGTCGAATTGGATCGGCTCGTAGTCGGGCACCTCCACGCGACTGACGACGTAGTGGTCAAAAGGCTTCGTGGTGTATCGCGCCGTGAGATCGGCCGCGCCGGCGGCCGCGCCGGGGGAGAACCAGCTCGAGATACCTTGGCCTTGTTCCAAGGCTGTGTAGACCCCCTGGATGATCGTGATCGCCTGGGTGCTGTCATCAAGGGCCATCTGGATCTCTGCCTGACGGTTCGACTGGTTCGTATCTCGCGCACTCGACACCAGTCCGAAGATCCACCACCCGAAAACAAGGAGAACGATGAGTGCCCAGACGATCGAGGCGCGCCGTGTAAAGACGCTCTGACCTGCGCCCGGGATGTCGCGTTCTCTGACTACGCGGGTCGTGTCGCCTAGGCGCACTCTGCGTAGCCCGAGAGCGGTCATGCCGCCAGTCGCTTTGGAGCGACGGCGGCCTACCCACCACCAGACTGTGCCTGCGATGACGACGGCAATATAGGCCCAGGCGAGGACCATCGCGACCGGAGCGGCGGAAGGGTCAACGGGTACGCCCATGAAGAGAGTCCAGCCCAAGAGAAGCCAGAGCAGGATCAGCCAGCGAGCACCGTCAATCGCTACGGCGGTGAACCGCATCCACATGGGCGCTTCGCGTACGCTGCCTTCACCGCTCAGTGCGCCGCGCTCGTGCAAGATGCGCGTGGCGAGCACCGTGGGGCTGCCGAACTGCTCGAGCGCCGCCTTTTGGTCGCCGCCGGCCTCGGTCGTAGCCTCGGCCAGGTGGCTCCCGATCTCGGCGACCACCTCGGTCGCCTCCACAGGCCCAAGCACTTCCAGGGCCTCTCGGAACTCGGCGAGGAACTTCTCACTGTCAGATAGTCTCTTGCGCTTGCTCACCGTCACCCTCCCCCCGAAGACGGTCGATGGTCTCGACAATGGTGTCCCATTCACGCTGTGCGCTTCGCAGGA
>JAKAHF010000462.1 GCA_021815245.1 Actinomycetes bacterium | reverse complement strand
CCGCTACAGGAGTTGACCCAGGCGATGGCGCCGGACGTGAGGTAGGGGCCGTCGGCGTACGTGCCGAAGAAGTCGGGCAGGCCCTTCTGCCACCTCGTATCGCCGTCGAGGCCATCGGACTCGAGCGCTTTGGCTGCGCTGTCGTAGGCGAGAACACTGCCCTCGCGTTCGCCCGACGCCTCGGTGCCTTCCTCGACGTGCTTCACCTCGCCCGCCGGATCGAGCACATACCAACGTTTGGTGCCGTTGATGACATACGAGCCTTCGGAGGTAGGCCGGATGTCGGCAATCACGTGAAAGCGGTCGCCGGCTCCGAAGTAGGCTCCCGAGCCTCCCTTTCTCAGCTTCTCGAACACCGAGTCGCCTTCGACGATCTCCGACTGGGCGACGATGCGTTCCTTGTCGAGGTCGAAAGCGACGAGCGTGTCTCGCCGCGAGGCGACGCCCATGTTCAGTACTCCGAAGACCAGATGCTCCTCGGGGTCCCACGCGGCGATTTGGTGAGGAGGTAAGTCGCTCGGGAGGTGGCCGATGACCTTGTGCTCGGTGAGGCTGTAAACGGCCTCCCTATCGCCGTCGCCTCCCTCCATCGCCCACGTGTCGGCGATGATGCAGTCGGGGTAGAGCAGGCCGTACATGTACTCGCCGCTGATTCGGTCGGAGTCGACCGCGGCCGTCAGCGTCACCGGCGCGAGCGTCTCTTCATCGATCATGTAGTCGGCCTTCTTGCGGTCTTGCACGTAGAAGTACCTGCCGAAGTTGCTGACCGATTGGTCGTCCCACGTCTGCACGTAGGCAAGACCTTGGCTGGGATCGTAGACGCGGATGCCTTCCGCGGCCCAGACGAAGACGTAGTTGACGCCGATGTCGACCGCGTAGACGCGCCCGGGGAGTTCGGCCGTGCCGACGAGGGTGCCGCTGGTGAGGTCGAGCGCATACAGGTACGTGCCCTCGCCCGTGTGTCCGACCTCACGCGCGATAGTGCCGACCGCCAGGGCGCCACGAACGGTGAGGTCTTCGAGGGCGCCTTGAACGAGCGTCACCGGCCCCCAGCTTGCCGCGAGCCGCCCCGTGCCCGTGCCGCCGGCACCGGTGCCGTCCGAGCCGCCACCGCCCGTCTCACCGCCCGTCTCACCGCCGCCCTCCGACACGCTGGTGTCGTCGTTGGAATCGGTGTTGCCCTCACTGCAGGCGAAAAGGGCAAGCAGCGCCACGAGAACAAGTATCAGAATCGCGAACATGGTCGCGCGGAGAGTGCGCGCCTCGGCGGGATGCCTGGAACAGCGGTTCATACTTCCCCCATTCCGGCTCACTATGCCACTACTCTCTATATACGCCGCCTGACGCGGCGAGTCCAGAGCGGCGTCGCGGCCCGGGGGGCACTGACCGCGGGGGCGGCGGCACGAAGCGGCGCGCTTGACACCTTCCCCGACGGTACGTAGTGCGAGGGTTGAAGGGGTGTCGTCGATAGGGTGACCGCATGCCCCGTTCGTGCCCGCACTGCTTCTCACCTTCTTGCGCGCCCCCTTTTTCTCCACGCCAAGAACAGATCGGGGGAATCACATGCATGCTGGGTCTCGCGTGTCTTCGATTGTCGGTCGGCCTGCCCACCATCTCATTGTCGGCTTGCTCCTCACCACGGACATAGTCGTAGCCTTGCTCGTCTCGTTTGTGTCACTCGCATCGGCCGACACGACCGTTCTCCGCGACGCTCCTTCTTCGCAGAGTCCGTACAGCTCGCTCGTCGAGTAGCCGGGTATCGGCGCTGCTACCATGGCGTGGTGATGCGGAAATGCTCTTGAGGGAATGCCACAACGGAGGGGAAGCTGCGCTTGTTTGGACTCTGGTCTGCTGCTGGGCTGGGTTGTGTCAGGAGGCGGCGGGCGACTCTGACACTCCTGGTGCTCGTCGCTCTGGTAGCCGGCGCATGCCAGTCTGACTCGTCTGCCTCCAGTTCATCGTCGACTTCTGTGCTCGATCCGGTGCCCGGCGTCGACGAGAGCACCACCAGCTCCGCGCTAGTCGTCGCCGCCCCCTCCATGGATCTTGCCGCGACCCGAGTGGCACACATCGCACCGACCAATCGGCCCTGCTGAGCCCTGGAGATATTCGGGCTCCTTGTTATCGAGGGCCAAGGTCGACCTCCACTCGGCATGCGTGCCGTTGTGGCACGACTCACAGAGGATGAAGCCGTTCATGTCCTCGGGTCCGTTCTCCAAGTAACTGAGCCGATAGAGCGTGTTGGGGTTGCTCCCGTTGTCGTGGCAGTTGCCGCAATCGGGCTCGTCGAGCCAGGGTTGGCGTCCTTGCGCGATGCTCGTGGCCACGTTATCGATGGCGCCATGGCACTTGGAGTCTTCACAGGTCAGCCCCGTGGCCGCCATGACCCCCCGCAGGCACTGGGTCTTCTGACCGGGGTGGCAGTTGTAGCAGCTCACCTCGAGCGTGTTCAGCGTGGCCAGCTTGCCGGCGTGGAAGCCATGCATGGCCTCAGAGAGCGACTTGGTGCCCGCCGTGCCCTGGGCGCCAAGCACCGGATCGGCGTGGCACTCGTTGCAGGCGTGCCGCGTTCCGTTGGAGAGATCAGCGGCGAGAGTCGTGTTCGACAGCTTGTCGTGCACGCTCAAGATGCTCGTGAACGTGTCGACCTTCTCGTGGCAGTTGTCGCAGTGCATCTCGTCGGATACCGGAAGCACCACTTCGGGCTGGACCGCGAGCACCGTGCCCGACGAGTCTTTCACCGTGATCTGGCACGTCGGATAGGCGTTGAAGTTGCCCTGGGCGTCGTACGGCACCACCGGTATGGCCGTCGCTTCCCAGTAGCGGCCGTCCTTGCTCAGGGTCAGGGTGCCGGTCAGCCCGTTGCCCGTGATGCCCACGCCCGGGGTCACGTCGAACCCATAGTCCTTGGCGTACTTCCAGAAGTCGGTGTGCGCCGAGGGATCGCCCACGTTCTGCACGGCATATTCGACCGTGATGCCCGAGGTGACCAGCCGCGCGCCCTCTCCCCCCTTGCGGAACACCTGCACGTGCAGGAAGTTGGCCGGTGGCAGGATCATCATGGCCGAGTAGCCCGGCTGGATGCAGTGCATGCCCAGATCGTTGACGGCAAGGATGGTGTAGTCGGAAGCCGAGGCCGGCATGGCGGTGGTCGCCGACCCGGAAGTCGTGGAAGAGCCGGAAGCCTGCCCGGTGGTGCCCGGTTGTGACGTGCCGGGCGTGCCCGAAGAAGTCGTCCCCGGCGACGAGCTGGACGTCGGCAGCGCGGTCGTGCCCGTCGTGCCGCCGCCTCCGCAGGCCAGGGTGAGTGCCGAAGCCGTGCCGATCAGCGCCAGAACCAGGACGATGGCAAAGACAGTGCGGAATGACCT
>JAKAHF010000461.1 GCA_021815245.1 Actinomycetes bacterium | reverse complement strand
CGGAGGAACGGGTCGTGGATGCCCTTGGCGACCTGGGCTACCGGGCGCGCGTTGCGCCCGCTGAAGTGCTTCAGCTGGTGGCGCAGATGCCAGAGCTGGTGCAGGTTGTCGGCGCTGCCGCCGCCGAGTTCGGGGGGGCGGGCCATGTCGTACGCGTCGAGGTCGACGGTGGTCATGTGGAGCGCGTGCTTGTGGAGGTCGTCCAGCACGCCCGCGTCGGCCGGGGAGAGCGCCTTCAGGGCGGCGAAGGTCGCGTCCAAGTCGCTGGTGACGCGGACCTCGCGCCCGTCGGCCTCGGAAGTGTAGGCGGCGTACTCCTTCATGTCGAGGAAAGCCTGCCCGGCTGTGGCGCCCAGCTCTCGGTAGCGTTCGTACGTGGCCGTGCCGGGGCGGTGACCCATCAGGAAGTGGACGCCTCCGTCGATGAGGTACTCACCGCGGCGCCAGGTCGAGGCTACACCTCCGGGGCCCGTGTGGTGCTCGAAGATGCGCGTGGCGTAGCCGTTCATCCGGCAGTAGCAGCCGGCGGAGAGGCCGGAGAGCCCGGCGCCGATGATGATCACGGACTTGTCGGCCACGTCTACCTCCGGACGATGAGCCTGCGTACCGCAGCCGTCAGACCGTCGACGGTCAGTTCGAACATGGGGAAGACGTTCCCCACCAATCCGATGGTCTCGGCGCCCCAGGCCCCTTCCCACTGCGACTGGGGCAGGGGATTCAACCAGGCCGAGTGGTCGAAGCGGCGGCGCAGCCGACGCAGCCACGCGACGCCGGGCTCCTCGTTGGACTCGCCCCACCACAGCATGCCGCCCGGGTAGAGGAGTTCCGACGGCGCCATGGCCGCGTCACCCACCATGATGAGCTTGTACTCGCCCGACAATTCGCGCAGCGTGTCGGCCGTCAGCACCGAGCGGCGCGGGTGGCATGATGGGTCCAGGTACAATCGGTCGTAGACGCAGTTGTGGAAGTAGAGGATGCGCAGGTCCTTGAAGTGCGTCGTCCGGTTGACCGCCGTGAACAGGCGGCCGCAGACCGCCAGGTGGGCGTGCATGGAGCCGCCGGCGTCCATCAGCAGCAATACCCGCACCTGGTTGCGCCTCTGGCGGCGGAACTGGAGGTCGAGCAGGCCGCCGTGGTCGGCCGTCGCCTGGATGGTGGCGTCGAGGTCGAGCTCGTCGGGTGGGAGTTCGTTGCGGGTGGAGAGGTGGCGCAGGCGGCGTAACGCCAACTCGAACTGGCGTACGCCCAGGGCGGCGTCGGTCCGGTACCCCTGGTAGCGACGCTCCTCGGCCACCTTGACGGCGGTCCCACCCCGGGCGGCCCCACCCACGCGGATGCCGCCGGGGTGCGCGCCCGAGTGTCCGAAGGCCGAGGTCCCTCCGGTGCCGATCCACTTCGAGCCCCCGTGATGGGCCTCGGTCTGCTCGCGCAGCCGTTCCTCGAACTGACGCATGAGCGCATCGAGGTCCAGACCGGCGAAGGCGGCGGCCCATTCGGCCCGCTCGGCAGCCGTCAGCCCCCGGGGCGGTAGCGCATCGAGCAGCCACTCCCGCACGTCGTCGGCGATCTCGAGAGGCGTCTCCACACCTCGGAAGGCATGGGCGAAGGCCTGGTCGTACTGGTCGAAGTAGGTCTCGGACTTGACCAGCACCGTACGGCCCAGCTGGTAGAAGCGGGTGAGGTCGCTGGAGGCGAGCCCCAGGGCGAGCGCCTGCATCAGCGTCAGCCACTCGGTCACCGTCACAGGCACGCCGTAGGCCCGAAGGAGGAAGAAGAACTCGGTGAACATCGCCGCCGGCCCCCGCGCTCGGCTCAGGCTCAGCGGGTGGCGCGACCGGCGCCTGCCCGGGTGCGGAGCGAGTACAGTGCGTGCTCGACGTCCTTGTCCTTCTTCAGCAGCACCCCGAGGAAGGGGAGCGTGCCGGCGATGTCGGCCGGATCGATGCCGCCGAAGGCGAGTGCCTGCACCCAGTCGATCAACTCGCTGGTCGAGGGCTTCTTCTGCAGGTTCGGCAGGTCACGCAGCCAGTAGAAGGTCTCGAGCGCCTGCTCCAGCAGCTGCTGGTGGAGCCGCGGATGGTGCACGAGGACGATGCGCCGCATCATCTCCGGGTTGGGGAAGGCGATGTAGTGGAACACGCAGCGCCGCAGGAACGCGTCGGGGAGTTCCTTCTCGGCGTTCGAGGTGATCACCACGACCGGGCGCTGCTGCGCCTTGACGGTGGCCCCCGTCTCGGGAATGTGGAACTCCATCTGGTCGAGTTCCCACAGCAGGTCGTTGGGGAACTCGAGATCGGCCTTGTCGATCTCGTCTATCAAGAGCACGCGCCGATCGGGCGCGGCGAAGGACTGGCCCAGCTTGCCCAGGCGGATGTACTGGGCGATGTCGTGGACGTCGTGGTCGTGGAACTGGCTGTCGTACAGCCGCTGCACCGTGTCGTAGACGTAGAGGCCGTCCTGGGCCTTGGTCGTCGACTTGACGTTCCACACGAGGAGCCCGAACCCCAGTGCGCGGGCGACGCTCTGGGCCAGCATGGTCTTGCCGGTGCCGGGCTCCCCTTTGATGAGCAACGGGCGGGCGAGCGCGACCGCGACGTCGACCGCCTGCAGCAGATCGTCGGAGGCGAGGTAATCGGCGGTGCCCGTGTAGGCGCGGGGCGGGTTCATGATCCGAGGATACCATGCCGTGTCCCCGACACAGGCCAAGCGGGATCGACATGCGCGTGTTCCGATGGAACCTAAGGTCCCTGCGCCCGCTTGCCGGGCTGGCGGCTTGCGCTCTCGATCCCGCTCACCTAATTCATACCACGAGCCGTGGGGTCGGGGAACCCCCACCCAGGCGCGCCATCGTTCACGGACGATGGCGCGGCGACGTTCAGATGGCATTCGGGACTTGACGCCTTACTACCCACCGCGGTAGGGTTCACCACGATGGTGGGGAGTAAACCGTCGCGCGTGACGCCTCGAGGCGAGAGGCCGAGCCGGTGCCGGGTGTGCCCCGGCGACCGCTCGGCGTGGAATGGGGGGTTCAGGATGGTGAAGGATCTCAGGCACTTCCTCGAGGTGATGGAGCGAGAACTCCCGGGCGACGTCCTCCGCATCCGCAAGGCGGTCGATCCCCGGTTCGAGGTCACCGCTCTGCAGCAGCAACTCGAGGATCAAGGCCGCTTCCCGCTGGTCATCTTCGAGAACGTGAACAACCTGAAAGGCGAGCCGAGCGGCTTCCGCTTGATGTCCAATGCCTTCGCCACCCGTGACAAGGTCGCTTTGGCCCTGGATCTCGCCAAGGACCAGTGGCGCATGGAGACCTCGTTCGAGTTCGCCCGGCGCTCGATGAGCCCGATCAAGCCGGTGGTGATCGTTTCGGCCGACGCG
>JAKAHF010000460.1 GCA_021815245.1 Actinomycetes bacterium | reverse complement strand
GGCTTTGTCTGCAACCTCCGCGGCGGTGGCCGCAGCCCCCGGTGGTCCAGTGGGCGCAGCAGGATTTGAACCTGCGACCCCCTGCTTGTAAGGCAGGTGCTCTCCCACTGAGCTATGCGCCCGGGCTCGAAGCGACTCTCGCCTCACGCGAAATGTGGAGTGCCCCCAGGGGAATTCGAATCCCCGCCGTCGCCTTGAAAGGGCGATGTCCTAGGCCGCTAGACGATGGGGGCGCGCTACAGCTCGGTGATGCTAACACAGAACGTTGGGTTGTGTTAGCCTTTCGATTCAATGAATACGTCTCCACGCAGCAGCGTGCTCATCGACCTTGCCGCGATCCGCCACAACGTGGCGCACCTCCTCTCGTTGCTCTCCCCTCCCGCCCGTTTGCTGGTCGCCGTCAAGGCCGACGCGTACGGTCACGGCACGCTCCCGGTGGCCCGCGCCGTGGTGGCGGCGGGCGCCTGTGGCGTGGCGGTCGCCACGGCCGAAGAGGCGGTGACGCTTCGCGATGCGGGGTTCGGCGACCACATCCTGGTCATGGGCCCACTCTACAGTTTCGACCAGTACGAAGAGATGGCCCGCCAGAACGTGGAGTTCGCCGTGGTCAGCGACCACATGGCCGGAGTCCTGCCGAGTCTTGCGGGCAGTGGGCTGCGGGCTCGCGTGCACGTGAAGATCGACAGCGGCATGAACCGTCAGGGCCTCTTTCCGCGACAGGTCGACACCTTTCTCGAAGACATCAGGGGCATCCCCGAGATAGAACTCGTGGGAGTCATGACTCACATCGCCAACGCCGGAGAGGAGCCGTCGAGCGTCGCATTCCAGCTCGAGCGCTTCCTGCCGGTGATCGAGCGGGTGAGACAGGAGTGGCCACGGGCGATCGCCCACGCCGCCAACAGCGCCGCCACCATGTGCGCTACCAAGTCGCACCTCGATATGGTGCGCTGCGGTTGCGCTGTCTATGGACTCGACCCTTGGCAAGAGAACGCCTTGGGCCAAAAGCTGCTGCCTGCCCTCAGTTGGAAGTCGCAGGTCGCCCTGGTCAAGCGCGTCGACGCCGGCGAAGGCGTGGGCTACGGCCTGACCTTCCGTCCCGAGCGTCCGACCGACGTCGCGTTGGTACCCATCGGATACGGTGACGGGGTGTTCCGGGCCCTCGGCAACCGTGGAGAGGTGCTCATCAACGGCCGTCGCTATCCGCTTGCCGGACGCGTGTCGATGGACTCCTTCGGCGTGGATGTCGGCACCAACGGAGCCGTCAATGTGGGTGACCCTGTTACTCTCATCGGAGCCGATGGCGACGATCGCATCACCGTCGAGGAGATCGCCGCCAGGCTCGATACCATCAACTATGAGGTCACCTGCGATATCGCTCTCGACCGTAGCGAGCGCCGTTTTCTCAACGAACACGCTTAAGCCGCCGATACATCTCCCAGGGGGGGATCGTCGAGCGGTGGTGTGAGGCAATGAGCAGCAAAGAGGACTTCTACCTGGCGATTCTCGACAACGTCGCGGACGGTGTGTACTTCTGCGACCGAGACCGCACCGTGACCTTCTGGAACAAAGGCGCGGAACGCATCACGGGATACGCACCCGGCGACATCCTGGGCCGCTCCTGCTCTCAGAACATCCTCGTGCACGTCGACGAACGCGGGGCCTCACTCTGCCGGGGCCGCTGTCCCATGGTGGCGACTCTGAGCGACGGCAAGCCGCGCGAAAGCCAGGCCTTTCTCCATCACAAAGACGGCCACCGGGTTCCCGTCGCGATGAGGGTCAACGCGATACTCGACGACGAGGGGAACATCGAGGGCGCAGTCGAGACGTTCAACGACAACTCTGTTCTGCGCAACGCGCGGCAACGGCTCGATGCCCTCAGCGTCGAGAACGAGACCGACGCGTTGACTGGCATCGCCAACCGCAAGGGCATGACGTCGCGCCTCGAGGCCTGTCTGGGCGACCGCCGGCCGCACACCGATTGCGCCGTCATCTACGTAGACATCGATCATTTCAAGGCCGTCAATGACACGTACGGCCACGAAACCGGCGACCGGGTGCTCAAGATGGTAGCCGCGACACTCGAGCGCAACTTGCGGGCTTCAGACGCTCTGGGCCGCTGGGGTGGTGAAGAGTTCGTGGGTCTGCTCTATCGCATGACGCCCGAGACACTGGCGGCGACGACCGAGAAGCTCCGTCTGCTGGTCGAGAGCGCCTTCATCGAAATAGACGGCGCGATGCTGCGCGTCACCGTGTCGATGGGCGCCACTTTCATCCGCGCCGACGACACACTGCAATCGGTCACCGACCGAGCCGACCGATTGCTCTACCAGAGCAAGACCGCCGGGCGCAATCGGGTGACGATCGACGATATTCACTCTCCCGAGACCGGCCCGCGCTCGACCACCGACTCGGCCGAGGCCGGGTCACGTTCCGAGGGCTCAGTCAGCTGCCCCACGAACGGAGGCGGCGAGATGGGATGCAGTCTCGCGGCACCGGCTTCTTCGAGCAGTCGCGTGAGCACCCGCACCCGCACCCAGTAGAGACCGCCGCACACGACCAGAGCCAGGCCGAGCAGCCAGTTCACCAACGGCACCCAGCCGAGTGCCACGACACAAATGAGCAATATGCCGGCCGCCAATCCCATGCGGTAACCAGCGCCGCCGTCACCCTCCCATCCGCGCGCGAGAAACTCGCGTCTCAGCGAATCGCGGATCTTCACTACCGTGTAGATGAACCACCCCAGATTGAACCCCGGGATCAGGTGAAGCCACACCGAGCTGGGCCGCAACAGTCTGTTGGGTTCCGCCACGGCGCGCAGCAGCCCGCGTAGCGTGAGGAGGAACGCCAGTCCGGGCACGACCAGGATGGCCACATAGAAGAGCGCCGTGAGCAGGTCCCACAGGTCGAGACCCCAGGCAAGTGCGTGCATGCGATGTTACCGGGGAAGCGGCAATCCGCAACCTCTGCAGAACCTGTCGCCAGGGGCCACCGATGTCGCGCACACCGCGCACTGCCTGGTCTTCGCAGACGGGTCGGCCGGCGCAGGTTCGCCGGGTGACGTCAGCGAGTCGACCGTCAGCGGAACGCCCAAGGGAGACGCCTCTTCGACGGGCACAGGCTCCGATTTCGGCCGAACGACCGGATGTTGCTGGACCGAAGTCGGGGTAGGGACGGTGGTGGTTGTTTGCTGCGTCGGTCGCTGAGGGGTCGAAGCCGATTGCTGCCCTGAGGGCGGCGGCCCCTGCGGCCTGTCGGGCGGCACCTGATAGCCGGGATAGGCCGACAGCTTCTGGTCCCGGTGCAGGCCGCCGGAGGAACAGTCGATCAGATCGACCTTGCCCGTCGCGGCCAGCATTTTCCCCACCTGTACCGTATCCTCGAT
>JAKAHF010000459.1 GCA_021815245.1 Actinomycetes bacterium | reverse complement strand
GGTCTTGATGACGTTGTTCATGTTGCTGCCCGCCTCTTCCATGCAGGCGCGCACCTTGTCGAGGGCGATCCACATCTGCTCCTCGAAGACATCGGTGTCGACGGTCACGGTCTCGTCGTTCTGCCCTTGGCAGCCCGAGACGAAGATCAGATTGCCAGCGACCACCGAGTTGGCGAACTTCGGCGACTCCGCGGGAACGTTGGGATACGCGAGCTTCTTGCCGCCCCAGTACGCGGGATAGAACTTGACCGTCTCACCCATGCTTCTCCTCCTTCGAACTCACGAACACGAACGTGCGCCGGCGGCCGCGCCTCGCCGGCCGAGACCACCGTCCACCACGCCACTCTACAACGCGGCCAGGCGCCGACCCAAACCCTTGGGCGATTCTCGAGCGCATTTCCTGATGCGGCGCGCCCACCTGATGACGACAATTCTGAGCGGATCCCGCTACGACCTTGCGATTCGAGTGCTACTGCCTCAGAGTGGGGTCACGCGGGAAAGCGCGCTGCCGGCCCGGCGACCGGCCGCCTACAGAACCAAAGGAGTCGCATGACCGGCAAACGCACCGACTACCTCACCTGGGACCAGTACTTCATGGGCGTCGCCCTGCTCTCCGCCCAACGGAGCAAGGACCCAAACACCCAGGTCGGATCCTGCATCGTCGATGCGCGCAAGCGGATCGTCGCTATCGGTTACGCGGGCTTCCCCACCGGGTGCTCCGATGAAGAGCTCCCCTGGGAGCGCGAGGGACCGTTCCTCGAGACAAAGTACCCCTACGTGTGCCACGCCGAGCTCAACGCCATTCTCAATCGCAACTGCACCGACCTGACCGCCGCGACCGTCTACACCACCCTGTTTCCGTGCAACGAGTGCGCCAAGGCGATCATCCAGTCGGGTATCGCCGAGGTGGTGTTCCTGTCTGACAAGCACCGCGACTCCGACACTGACAAGGCCTCGCGAACCCTGCTCCACATGGCGGGGGTGAAGGTGCGGCGCTTCGAGGAGGCGCTCGACATCACCTTGCGCTGGACGCCGCCGACCGGCTAGACGCACATCACCGCGCCGCGTAGACTCCGTACTCTCGTGCGGTCCGGGCCATGGCCAGCATGTTCTCGAGCTTCGGAAACTCCGCGACGGCGCCCGGAGCAAGGACGTACCCGCCCCCGGGGCCGCAGGTCTCTATCAAGCGGCGCGACGCTTCGCTCACTTCTTCCGGCGTGCCCATGACGAGCAGCGACGACGGCACGTTGCCGGCGATCGAGCAGTCGGCACCAAGAATGCGCTTCGCCTTGCTCATGTCGGTGCGGTCGAACAGCCAGTGGATCGCTCCCTTGGGGAATTCGTTGACCAGGTGCAGACGCGTGTTGTAGCTGCCCTCCGCGAACAGGTTGGCGATGAGGCCCTCGGCGACCAGCGCATTGATTACCTTGCGCAGTGATGGCCAGTAGAAGGTGAGGAACTGCTCTTCGGACATCCATCCGTCGGCGCCCTTGTGCAACGGGAACATCACCAGGATGCCCTGGGCCACCATCGGTGAGCTCAACAATGACGAGATGGTCAGATCGGCAACGAGATCGAGGGCGCGAAGCAGCTTCTCGGGTTGGCGGTGCATGTCGGTGAGTATGCCCCTCGTTCCTCGGAGAGTGTCGCCGAGCGTATCGAAGGGGGCTTTGGCAAAGCCGCCTGGGGGCATGGTAGCGTGGCCGTTTGCCGCGAGGAACGCCATCTCAGGCCCCTTGGTCTCGAGATAGCGGGAGAGCTCACGACCCGCGTCCAGCAACCGCTGGAGCATGGCCTGAACGTCCGACCGCGCCAGGGACAGCAGTTGCATGGCGAAGATCTCGGTGATGTCGGTCAGCGGATCGACCCGCTTCAGGGGTTCGAAGACACCGAAGACACGGGGCAGGTAGGTGCGCAGCCAGAAATCGGACGGATCGCGGAGAAGGGCATCGTACTCATCTTCCATCATGTACTCGCCCTCGACGTACTGGAAGTTCTTGCCATCCAGGGGCATGCCATGACCGGGATACGCGTAGAGATGGTTGTCGAGAATGTCGAGGGCACGAGCGGGGACGGTGAACATGAGGCTCGGTGTGGCCGTGTCGAGCTCTTCGGCGTACTGCCGATTGAACGCCAGGGAGGCCTCGACGGCCTCCTCCGGATGGTAGATGGAGCCGTGATAGTCCATGCCAGCCATGGCCATGGGGAGCATACCCGCGATGCCGTTGACCGGCACCCTATCGGGTTCCTGTACGTTGTAGACGGCCACCATCCGCTCCACCTTGGCCCGGTACCGAGCCTCCGCTTCCGGGCTGGCGAAACTGATCTGATCGGCCGCGCGGCGCCACCGATCCAGGCGCCACTCCCTCTTCTGTTGGGGAGTGAGTAGATCCCAATCTGGACAGAGATCGGGGGATTCGACAACCGGCATTCGACATCGCTCCTTTCAACGGACGCTGTTCATGCATGCGACCCAATGGTCACGCTCGAAGCGGCGAAGCACCTGCTCGACTTCGCGACACTCAGCGGTAGCCCTCGGGCAACGAGGGTGGAAGTGGCACCCATCTGGGCGCCTGAGCAGGCTCGGCGTCTCCCCTTCGAGCACAATCGGCGTGCGCCGTCGTTCGGCTACCGGGTCGGCGGTCGGCACCGCAGAGAGAAGTGCCTGCGTGTAGGGGTGCATCGGATTGTCGTAGAGCTCCTCGGCAGCGGCCATCTCGACGATGCGCCCCATGTACATCACCGCCACTTTGGTGCTCAAGTAGTGCACGAGCCACAGGTCGTGGGAGATGAAGAGGTAGCTAAGGCCGGCTATCTTCTCCTGCAATTCCTTGAGCAGGTTGATGATCTGTGCCTGGATGGACACGTCGAGCGCAGACACAGGCTCGTCACAGACTATGAGTGACGGGTCGCCGGCCAGCGAACGGGCGATCGCCACGCGCTGACGCTGGCCGCCCGACAGCTCGTGCGGATAGCGCGACATGAGCCGCGGGTCGAGACCCACCATCTCGAAGAGTCGCGCTGCGCGCTCCCGGTAGCCGTCTCTGCCACTCGCGAGGTGATGCACGCGAAGAGGCTCGGTGACTATCTTGCCGATGCTCTGCCGCGGGTCGAGCGAACTGGCGGGGTCCTGCAACACTATGGCGATCTTGCGGCGCAGCGGCCGCAGCTGGGATTCGGGCAGGGCGGCTATGTTCTCGCCTTCGAAGAAGATCGACCCCGAGGTCGGCTTGTGGAGGCGAATGACGCACCGCCCCACAGTCGTCTTGCCACACCCACTTGGCCCGACAATTGCAAGGAATTGACCGGAAGGTATCTCGATCGTTGTTTGATCAAGCACCTTCATCCGATCCCCTCGCCCGCCCGGTGTTTTGAACCAGTGCTC
>JAKAHF010000458.1 GCA_021815245.1 Actinomycetes bacterium | reverse complement strand
CGGCATAGCCGCCGGCACCGGCTCCTCGTTACACGGTCTCTAGCCGATGAGCCACCCACTCAGCGACACACCGGTGGCCAGGTCGTAGTCGCGGGTGAACGCCTCGGGATAGTCCCGGCGCCAGCCGGCCATCTCCTCGTCGGTGACCTTCTGCACGTCGACGAGGAAACCGCTCACCACCATGCCGGTGGACTTCTTCGACGTGAGGTTGTGCGGCGTGATGGTGTTGATGGCTCCACCGCGGTCGACCTTGCCGGGGATGATCGGATCCCAGCGGGCGCCGTGATCGACGTAGGCCACTCCGGGCATGAGCCGCTCGGTGACGTAGGCCCCGCAGAGCACGATGCCGCGCTCGTTGAAGACCTTCACGATGTCGCCGTCCTCGACGCCGCAGGCTTCGGCTGTCGCCGGGTTCAGCCAGCACGGTTCATACAGATAGCCGTCGGAACCCTTCACCTTCATGGTTCGCACCTCACGGCTCCAGGTGATGTCGTCGGCCTGGGCGTGCATGCGCCAATGCGGGTGGTTCGACATGCAGAGCAGCGGATACTCCCGCGTACGCTCGCTGGAAAGGCGCTCGTCGTGATAGTCGCTCTTCTCGATCCAGTGGGGCACGGGCGGACGCTCGGGGTCGTCGGGGAAGTGCTCCTCCAGAGCGCTCGACGAGTACTCGAGTAGACCGGTGGGGGTGGTCAGCGGGTTGTTCTTCGGATCCTGCGTGAACGGGCTGAGACCCGGCGGCTGCACCTTGACCTCATCGCTGCACGGGATCACGAAGTACTGCTTCTTCTTCAGATCCTCCCAGGAGATGAACTCATCCATGCCTGACGCGTCGAAGGCGATCTTCTGTTTCTCGGGCATGGTCTTGCCGCCTGTGTACTCCTCATACAGGCCGAGCTTCTCGGCGATCTTGGCGACGACGTCGTGGTCGCTGAGCGATTCTCCCACGGGGTCGATGCAGTCCTCTTCGAGGAAGAAGGTAGTGGGGAGCCCGCTGCCCAGATCGTTGCCGATGTCGAGCATCTCGAAGCGGGTTGCGACCGGCAGGATGATGTCGGCCATCAGACAGTCGTTCTCCAGCCACGGGTGCTGAGCGACGATCGTCTCGATCTTCGGGCTCTGGAGCGCTTCGATGTACTTGTTGGAGTCGTTCCAGCAGGTGATCCAGCAGGGCGAGTCGGTCCACATCATGTGGATCTCGGAGAGTCCCGGCCTCGGGTACGTGTACTCGATGAACTGGTCTTCGGCCGGACCGTGGAAGCTGTGCAGACCCCACCAGCTGATCGGCGGGTTGAGGATGGCGTCGTGCACCAGGCACTTGGGGATAACCTGCAGCGGCGGTTGGTCCATCAGCTTGGTCAGAGCCCGGGCCTCCTCGTTAGGACCCGAGTAGCATGGTGGGATCATCTCGGCGGGGTCGAAGCAGTCGACCGGGCGGCACAGCTCGACGAAATTGGGGATGTTGGGCCTGATCTTGCCCTGGTACGGCAGGGGATTCCACTCGCGCCAGAACCACCACTCGATCATCTTCGCCTGATGCACACCGGGTCTGCCGAGTCCCTGCATGCCGAGCAGCATGACTTCGAGGCGGGCCGGTTCGGTGGCGAACGGACCGCGGATGCCGGGCCCGCCGTTGCCGTGGATGAGGCTGGTGACCTTGTTCGCCCAATCACGCGCGAGCGCCTTGATGGTCCACTCGGGCACGCTGCACTTCTCCGAAGCCCACGCCGGCGTCTTGGGCACGCCGTCTTCCTTGCCGAGCACGTAGTCTTCGAACTTGTCGAACCCGTAGGCGTGGCCGGCGATGTACTCCTTGTCGTAGGTGCCTTCGGTCAGCCAAACGTAGGCGATGGCCAGATGGAGCGCGGCATCGGTGTTGGGAAGAATCGGGATCCACTTGTCGGCGTGCACCGCCGCGCCGTAGTTGAGGTCGGGGCAGATATAGACCGATTTGAGCCCGATCTCGGAGAGCCAGTAGCAGAGATTGCTTGCGAACATGCCCTGGATTGCGTGCGGCGTGGTCTCGGGATCGCAGCCCCAGAACAGCAGCAACTCACCGTGCTGGGCGATGTCGGGATACAGGTTGGCGGCGGGCATCATCTCGCCGACCGGCTCGCAGCCCCACACGTGCTTCGCGCCCCAGTTCCAGCCTTCCCAACTGTCGAGGTTGCGCATCTGGATGGTGTAGCCGCCGAGGAGCGATAGCAGCTTGTTGTTGTGCCCATGGCTGGCGCTGAGATGCTTGCTTTCGCCGTGCATGTCAGACTGGGAGTAGACGGCCTCGGGGCCGTACGACTTGTTGACGCGCTTGAGTTCGCCCGCCACGATTTCCGCGGCCTCGTCCCACGAGATACGGACGTACTTGCTGGTGCCGCGGGTCTGCGTGTTGCGACCGCCCGGCCCGGTCGAACCGGGAGTTCCGCTCGGGTCCCAGTCTACGCGCTTCAATGGGTAGCCGACCCGGTTCTTCGAGTAGACGCGCTTCTTGTAGGCGAGACCGATCGGACCCACCGAAGCGACCAGAGGTGGCTCGAGCGTCTTGCCGCGCGCCTCGATGCTCCAGACGTTGAAGTCGCGTTTGTCGTACTCGGCCTCATAGTGGAGCGGCCGGATGCGCGTGATCCTGCCGTCCTTCACGTCGACGACGGTCGGTGGCCCCGAATCTCCGTTGCCCATGAGCCCGCCGCCGCGGATGACCTGTTTGTCGCCTTCCGTTCTGCTTGCCGTACCCATGACGCCTCACTTCCTCGTGAGCGCTATGTCGCCCAGATTGACGGACTTGGCGGTACTGACCGCGGCGAAGTACTTCGGCTCGAAGCCGTCGGCCTCGATGGCCACGTCGTAGGTGCCGGCGGCCAAGTCGTTGAACCAGAAGTCGCCGTAGACGTCGGTGGTCGCCTCGAGGTTCTTGCCACCCGAGGTCGCCCGGCAGCGGGCGCCGATGACCACCTCTTTCTCGACCGGGTCGTAGACGGTGCCGGCGATGAACATGCCGGGGATGTTGCGGTAGTAGACACGGGGCAGGTTGCCGCTCTCGGGCCGCAGCACGGTCGCCCCCGTGATGCCTTCGGCCAGGTCGGTCTCGTCACCGAATTGGATGGCTCCGGTCGGGCAGGCCTCCACGCAGCGGGGCGCGGCGTAGCCGTCGTCGAGTAGGTGCGCGCAACCGGTGCACTTCTGGGCGAGGTTGAGGCTGTCGTTGAAGTAGATGGCGCCGTACGGGCAGGCCGCCAGGCAGTCCTTGCAGCCGGTGCACTTCTCGGGCTCGAGCAGCACGAGGCCGTCCTCACGTTTGGTGATAGCGCCGAAGTTGCAGGCGGCCGCGCACGACGGCTTGTCGCAGTGGTTGCACAACCGAGGGATGTAGTGCATGCGAACCTTGGGCACGGT
>JAKAHF010000457.1 GCA_021815245.1 Actinomycetes bacterium | reverse complement strand
AGGGTTTCAGGCGGCACGGCTTTCGCGGGTACGCGCGGGCGTTCATGACCCCATCGGGAGTGCCCAAAGCGCTCGGCCGGCCGCTCAACGTCATCTTCGTGCCGGTGCACATCATGGGCGAGATCTTCAAGCCACTGTCGCTCTCTGTGCGACTTTTCGCCAATACCATCGCCGGCCACCTGATCATCCTGGTCATGCTCGGCTTGCTGTTGCAGTACGCCAACATCATCATCCTGCCGACCGCGATCTTCGTGATCGTCATGACGGCGTTCGAGGTCTTCATCGCCTTCATCCAGGCCTATATCTTCTCGCTGCTCTCGGTCGTGTACATCGAATCGGCCATCTACGCCGGCCACTAACCCAGGCACCAAACCGTCAAGGAGGACAACAGAAATGGCATTCGACGCACAATCCGCCGCCAACCTCGCCGCCGGCGTCGCCATGGGCTTTGCGACGATCGGCCCGGGCATCGGCATCGGCCTGCTCACCGGTCATGCCTGCGAAGCGGTAGCCCGGCAGCCTGAGGTATCCGGCGACATCCGTACCGTGTTCATCATCGGTATGGCCCTCACCGAGGCGCTCGCTCTCTACGCGTTCGTTATCGCCATCATCCTGCTGTTTGTGGTCTAGTCCACGCCGCCCCACCGAGTGGCTGAACGGTAGGAGAGGCCAGGAGAGAGCATGAAGATTTTTGAA
Organism: Actinomycetes bacterium; assembly: GCA_021815245.1. Next base: position 2,698 of record JAKAHF010000457.1, on the reverse strand, counting down.
ATCAACCCGGGACTGTTCGTCTGGTCGCTGATCACGTTCCTGATTCTGATCGCGCTGCTGTACCGGTTCGCGTTCAACCCGCTGATGCGCATGCAGAAGGCCCGCCAGGACTCGATCCATCAGGCGATCCACGACGCCGAGTCGCTGCGCGACGAGGCCCAGGAACTGCTCGCGAACTATAAACAGCAGCTGGCCGAAGCTCGGGAGGAAGCTACCGCCATCCTCGATCGAGCCCGAAAGGCGGGCGAGTCGACCAAGGCGGAGGTGCTCGAAGAGGCCAGAGTGCAGGCTGAGGCCACTCTTGCGAAGGCACGCCAGCAGATCGAGCGTGACACCAACCAGGCTCTGCAACGCATCCGCGAGGAGGTCGCCGACCTGACCGTGGCTGCCACCGAGAAGGTCGCCCGCAAGAGCCTCACGGAAGACGATCAGCTGCGCCTCATACAAGAGGCCATCAACGAGATCGATCTGAGCAAGATCAGCGAGAACTAACGAAGAGGACCAGATCGTGAGCGAAGGCAAGATCGCAACAGTCTATGCGACCGCGCTCTACGAAGCCGCCAGCGAGGAGGGCCGAGTAGACCAGGTCAGTCGCGACCTGGGCGAGTTCGTCGGGGCTCTCGAAGTCTCACCCGAACTCCGGCAGCTTCTGGTTGCCGAGGAGATCTCCGACGCCCGCAAGACGGCGGCCTTGATGGAGCTTACCGAAGGCGGCGACGAACTCGTGCGCAACCTTCTGCGCCTCGTTGTCGAGAAGAGCCGCGAGTCGGAAGTCGCCGGAGTCTACCGGGCATACGTCGGGCTGGTGGAGCAGGCTCGAGGACTCGTTCGCGTCGAAGTGGTGTCGGCGGTACCGCTCACACCCGCGCTGCAGGAGGCGCTTCGCGCCAAGATCGCGTCGTCGCTGCACAAGACCGTGGAGCTCACCCTGACGGTCGACAAAGAGATCCTCGGCGGACTCCGCCTGCGCGTCGGTGATCAGATCGCCGACGCGAGCGTGCGGCACCGGCTGGAGTCGCTCCGTGAACTGTTGATCACCCCTATGGCTAGCTTGGAGGGTTCAGTTGAAGCTGCGTCCTGAGGAAATAACGAGCGTCCTTAAAGCCCGCATCCAGCGGTACGAGGCGGGCGTCGACTTCCAGGAGGTGGGCACCGTCGTGCAGGTCGGCGACGGAGTGGCCCGCATCCAGGGACTGGAGAACGCGGTGGCCTCCGAGATGCTCGAGCTGCCCCACAACGTCATAGGTCTGGTGCTCAACCTCGAAGAGGATAGTGTGGGCGCCGTGCTGATGGGCGAGGACACTCTCATCAAAGAGGGAGACCAGGTCAAACGCACCGGAAAGGTCATCCAGGTGCCGGTAGGCGAAGCGCTGATCGGCCGGGTCATCAACCCGCTCGGCGTACCGCTCGACGACAAGGGACCCATCGATACCACCGAATTCCGTCCGGTCGAGTTCAAGGCTCCGGGCGTGATCAGCCGGCAGCCGGTGAAAGAGCCGATCCAGACCGGCATCAAGGCCATCGACTCGATGATCCCCATCGGGCGCGGACAGCGCGAGCTGATCATCGGCGACCGCGGCACCGGCAAGACCGCCATCGCGGTCGACGCCATCATCAACCAGAAGGGCCAGGACGTCGTCTGTATCTACGTCGCGATCGGCCAGAAGGCTTCGACGGTCGCCGGGCTTGTCGCCAAGCTCGAAGAGCACGGAGCCATGGACTACACCATCGTCATCATGGCTTCAGCTTCGGCGGGCGCTCCGCTACGCTACATCGCGCCGTACGCGGGAGCGGCCATGGGTGAGTACTTCACCTACTCCGGCCGGCACGCCCTGTGCATCTACGACGACCTCACCAAGCATGCCGACTCGTACCGGCAGATGTCGCTCCTGCTCCGCCGCCCGCCGGGTCGCGAAGCGTTTCCGGGCGACATCTTCTATCTGCACAGCCGCCTGCTCGAGCGCGCCTGCAAGTTGAGCGACAAAGAAGGTGGCGGATCGTTGACGGCCCTACCGGTCATCGAGACTCAGGCCGGAGACGTGTCGGCATACATCCCGACCAACGTCATCTCGATCACCGACGGACAGATCTTCCTCGAAAGCGACCTGTTCTACTCGGGCATCAGGCCGGCCATCAACGTGGGCATCTCGGTCTCTCGCGTGGGAGGCAACGCGCAGATCAAAGCCATGAAGAAGGTGGCGGGCTCTCTGCGCCTCGACCTCTCGCAGTTCCGCGAACTCGAAGCTTTCGCGAAGTTCGGGTCGGAGCTCGACCAGCAGACCCAGCGCACCCTGGCCCGCGGCGAGCGGTTGGTGGCTACCCTCAACCAGCCGCAGTATGTGCCCTGGCCGGTGCAAGACCAGGTCATGATCATCTACGCGGCCACCAAGGGCTACGCCGACGACGTCCCGGTCGCTGACATCTCGCGCTTCAACACCGAGCTGCGCACGTACCTGAACATCAACTATCCTCAGATCGGCCAAGACATCGTCTCTACGAAGGACCTGGGCGCCGCCACCGAGGAGAATCTGCGGGCAGCCATAGAGGCCTTCAAGAAGACTTGGCTGGCTCAAGAGGGAACGAACTAGCCGCCCATGGCTTCACAGCGCGACATACGCCGCCGCATCTCGTCGGTCCAAAACACGAGAAAGATCACCAAGGCCATGGAGATGGTGGCTGCCGCGCGCCTGCGGCGCGC
>JAKAHF010000456.1 GCA_021815245.1 Actinomycetes bacterium | reverse complement strand
GGTGTCTCGCCGCTTCCCCGGGCTGGTGCTTCCAGCGCGCAGAAAAAAAGCCGGCGCGGCGGATTGGCGCAGAAGCTCATCTCGCAGTGCTGCGGGATCGGGTAAAAGCCGGGCAGCTCGCTCGCGTTGAAGACGTAGTCGGTGACCGCGTCGCGCGGTGAGGTTCCGAGATAGAGGATCGGCGTTTGCCAACTTCGTCGAGCCGGGTTCCTATCTCGGTGCCATCCTTACCGCGCTTCACCAACTCATCATCCTTACCGCGTCCGTCTCGGGTGCCTGATCCGCCGCGGTTGGCTGCCGGCGTCGCCGAACTCCTGCGTGCGCCGCGTTTTGGCTCGCAGGACCGCGGGCACGGCGCCGGCACGCGCCTCCGCTACGTGCGCACCTGATACCTCGTATCGCTGGCGTCCGGCCCGTTGCTGCTTCTTGGCAAGCTCTTCGGAAAGATGCGGGCCCTGCTCGATGGGCCGTTCTTCGTCCATGCCCGGAGCATCGCTGTCCAACCCAATCGGATCAAGGCGTGGTACGGCGAGGAGCTACGACAGGCGCCACGTGTCGCGATGACCGGTCCGGGGGCTCGCTCACGTCCAGACGGTGAGATGGTGATACCGGGTACCGATGAGGAGTGGGCGCGCTGACGTTGCCGGTACCGAGTGAGCTAATCCGGCCCGGGTCCCCGGTTCAGCGCTTGGATCTTCTCCGCCCGTTCCTGGAGCGCCGTTGCTTCCTCGTCGCGGCCGAGCGTGCTCAGGAAATACGCATACTGCTCCATCACCGAGCCGAGAAGGGGATAGTTCGGCCCAAGCCTGGACTCAATTGCCCGCAACGAACTTCGGAAGAGACCCTCGGCTTCGGTGTACGAGCCAACCGCCCCGAGCAGCAGCGCTAGGTTCGCGCGACTCAGGGCGACTCCGAAATGATCCTCACCGAGAGCCTTCTCCTCGATTGCGATGCCGCACCTATAGTACTTCTCGGCTGCGGCATACTCGCCGAGTGAGTACAACGCACCAGCGAGGTTGACGAAGGTAGCCCCCACGTCCGGGTGGTCCGGCCCGCGGTCCTGCTCAGCCTCTGTGGCGGCCTGCTCGAACAGGGTAGAGGCCTCGCGATATCTCCCTTGGTCATAGCGCAGCAGGCCAAGATCGTTGAGGGTTGTGGATCGCCCTTCTCTGCCTATCGCCCCTGCTTGTTTGAAGATCACTAGAGCCCGTTGGTACCTAGGCTCGGCCTCACCGAAGCGCTGCTGCATTCGCAACAACTCCGCGAACTGGGTGAGGCAGACTGCGACGGTGTAGTGATCCGCCCCCCAACTGGCCTCCAAGAGGGCCATTGCCTGCTGGTATAACTCATCTGCCTCGTCGTACCGGCCCGCATCCCGAAGGTTGGTTGCCAGGTTGAGGCAAGAAATGGCAGTGTCGGGATGCCCGGGCCCGAGGACCCGCTGGAGGGTGTCGACCTCATCACGTCCCGTTTCGCACGCTGCAGGGAGGTTCCCCGAACGGCGAAGCGCCTCGGAAAGATTGCCAAGCGTCACCCCCACGGAGCGATGGCAGGGGTCGAGAGCCCTCATGACGATGCCGAGTGCTTGCCATAGCAGGCGAACCGAGCCGTCGAAGTCGCCGAGCACGTAGTCGAGCTGGGCCCGCGTTGTCAGCCACGTCGAGTACTCCGGGTGCTTGGTCCCAAGGGTCGAGATGAGGATCCTGCCGGCTCTCTCGAGCAACGCCGTGGCCTCCACGGTGTCGCCTGTTTGGGTGGACACGTCCGCCAGCCTCGTGAGTGCTGCGGCCACAGTCGGGTGCGCCGGCCCACGCGCCTCCTCCATAAGCGTCAGTGCTCGTCGCAGCGTGACCGCAGCCTGGCCGTAGTCCCGGTGCTGCAAGTAGACGCCACCGAGCTGCGCCATGCAGTCGCCAACGCGCCAGTGGCGCGCACCGAGTGATGTCTTCAGGCGCGAACAAGCATCCCGATTCATGTCCTCTGCTTCGTCGTACCTCCCGAGGTCGGTCAGGACCGCCGCGACGTTTGCGAGACTCGACCCAATGTCCGGATGTCCGGCTCGGAGAAATTCCGTGCGGATCACAAGAGCGCTTCTGAGGAGGCGCATCGCAGGGCGGTACTTGCCTTGCTCATAGAGTGTTCTGCCGAGGGCGTCGAGACAGGTAGCGGTGAGCGGATGCGCTCGCCCAACCGTCGCAGACCGTGTGGCGACGGCGGCGCGGAAGAGATCTTCGGCACGAGGGTATCGTGCCTGAGAAAGCGCCACTTCCCCGAGCGTGAGGAGAACTGGAACCCGCTCCTCCGCACTCGCCGGGTTCCTTGACAGGAGCCACCACGCTCTCCGAGCCAGGCGTTCTGCGCGTTCGTATCGCCCTTGAATCCTTCGCAGTTCGGCGAGTTCCTCGAGGCCGCGTGCGGTCGTCGTCCAGTCTGGCGTCGGTCGGCGGCGTTCGATGGCCAGTGCCTTCTCGATCAGGGCGCCCGCGCCGGGCAGGTCGCCAGCGGAACGACGAACGCGGGCCAGACGCAGCAGATCCTTGACCACCTTGGGGTCTTGGCCTCCGCTCAGGCGCCGCCGAATAGCCAGCGCGGATTCGAAAGCCGCCTGCGCAGCACGATCTCGTCCGTCCAGGTGGCAGGCGTCGCCGAGCGCTTCGAGAATCGCTGCGCGCTCGTCGTCTCCGGCCGCCTTCGACGCCTCCGAACGGAGGATCAGTCTGAAGCGTTGGGCCGCCAGGCCGTAGCGTCCAGCTGCGAACGCGCTGGATGCATCGGCCTGTGAAGACGTCGGAGTGGGGTGCCTCGCGTCGTTGCCCAAGGCGGTGCTGGGCTTCAATTGGTCGACCGACCCCCCAAGGGCTATGGCCACCATGGCAGGAATGAGTGCAAGCATTGGAGCGCTCTTGACGCCACTGATGATACCTCTGATCCGTGGTGCCGTGGCGCATGCGGGCAACGAGGCGCGAGCCGAGAGCTGGTCCGCGCTTGTGGCGCCGCCGTTTTGGATAGGACGGCGTTGTGGCGGCGCTGCCGAGCTGCTGCGTGTGGCCCGCGAGATCACGGCGATCATCGGGTTGGCGCCTGCGCGCCGGGGAAGGGTGAGTTGCTCCCGAAGGCGCCAGCGCCGGTGATGTTGGTTGACCGGGTCGGGCTCGGCAGCAGGTCACGGAGCTGGCGGCGGCGATGGGGATGAACGCGGCGAGCGTGAGGGTGCGCAATTCAGCTACTTGCGTACCTGGCACCTCTACTGGCCCGACTGGCGCCACGCCGCACAATTCTGCCAATGGCGTACCTATTCGGACGGCCCGAGCATGTACGTCAAACCCGTACGCAGCATGAAACGGTCGCTGACGTTGGAAAGGCCAAACGCGGGTTCAAGACGCACCGACCAGCCGGA
>JAKAHF010000455.1 GCA_021815245.1 Actinomycetes bacterium | reverse complement strand
GCCCGGCGTGCCGCGCCGGGCTTACCGTCGCCGCGGCCTTACTTGCCGAGCCGGGGTCAGGTTTCCGATCGGTGTCGCGCTGCCCGGCATGCTCCCGCTCCTCGAGTGCGAGGGGGCGACTGTCGCGGAGGTGCTCGCTGATTGCGTGGCCAAGGAGCCACGGCTCGAGAACCGCCTCTTCCGTGCCGACGGCACGCCCTGGGTAGGCGTTTTCGTGAATGGGGACCATGTGCCCGCGGAGTCGGGGCTTGTTGCCCCCGTGAAGGACGGCGACGAGATCCGGCTGATACCCGCTGTGGGCGCCTGCTGATAGTCGAGACGAGGGGGGGAGTTGATGGGGTCGCTGGAGGAGTCTGTCAACAGCGGGGTTGGTGGCAGCGAGCAGGTCGCGGATGCGGCTGGCGAGGCTGACGGGCGTTACTTCGTGAACTTCTGGCCGCGGCGTTGGAGGGTCTTCGCCCGGTACTGGCTTACGTTCGTACCCGTTGTGTTCTGCGGTTGGGCGATTCTCAACGTCGTCTTCTCGTGGCCTCGCTGGCAACTCGACTGGGTGATCGTTTTTCTTGTGGTTCCAACGTTCCAGGCGGCTCTTCATGCCTGGTGGAGCATCGACCTTTACCCGATCAGCGTGAGCGAGTCGGCCATACATGGGGTGCCGAGCCTGCGCAGGCCAAGGCTCATCCCTCTCGCCAATCTCGACCGCGAGCGCAGCTCACACCGCAACCTATACGATCGCATGGTCGGCCAGCAGCGTCTCTACTCGACGACCGGCCAGAAGATCTACCTCTACCGCTCTGCGTTCACGCGCGCCGATCTGCGCCGCCTGCTTGCACTGCTGGAACTCGACGAGTCTGCCGTCGCGAAGCGCTAGCAGGCTGCTGAAAATGAGGCCATCAAAGGAAGGACATCGGTGAGCGCAGCGAGGAATGAAGCCGGCGGGAGGCCGCTTCGGTCCGGAATCGCTGATTTGGCGCCCCAGACCGCCTGGTTTCCCCCTTCTTTCTCATCCGAGAGCAGCCTCCGTCTCCAACGTTCGCAGCCGGACCAGGTTGAAACAGGCGCAGGTGAAGGTGAAGACGGCCCTCACCTTGGCTTCGCCCCGATGCCGGAGCTTCCTGAGGCCGCCCACGGTCTTCATCCAGCCGAAGGCCTCCTCCACGATCTTGCGGCGTCTCAGACTGACGGCGTAGCCTTCCCAGGTGGTCGTGCGCCCATCGATGGCGCTGTAGCGTTTCTTCTCGGCCACGTGGGGAGTGATGTTCATGGCGCGGACGGCGGCAACGAAGCTCCTCGTGTTGTAGCCCCGGTCGGTTCCCACGGTGAGGCGACCTTTGCGTCGCCGTCTCTCCTTGCCAAGCAAGCCAAGCGCCGCCTCCTCCTCGGCTTTGCCCGTCGCCGTGGTGAGCGCGGAAGAGACGATGAGACCGTTTCGGTTTTCGACCAAGACATGGCCACGGTAGGCGAGGTGCGCCTCTTTGCCTTTGATACGGCACAGACGAGCGTCGGGATCGGTGCTCGAACAATGCGTGGCGTTCGTGCGCTTCGTGCCGTGGAAGGAGACATCCGGGTTGCGGCCGCCCTGCCCGTCCGGGCCGGCGCTGTCGTCCTCGCTCTTGGGGCGGAAGCTCTTGAGCGAGGCGGCCGCTTCAAGGAGAGTGCCGTCACAGCTGAAGTGCTCCCGGGAAAGGAGCTTGCGGGCGTCGGCTTGAGCGCGGATGTGCTCGAAGAACACTTCGGCCACCTCACTCGAAAGCAGGCGGTCCCGGTTCTTGGTGAAGGTGGTGGGGTGCCAGACGGCTTCCGAGAGCGGCAGCCCCACGAACCAGCGGAAAAGCAGGTTGTATTCCAGATGCTCGCAGAGGCGCCGCTCCGAAGGAATGGCGAAGAGGATCTGCACGAGTTGCGCCCGCAAGAGGTACTCGGGCGGGATGGAGACCCGGCCTCGGTCCGCGTAGAGGGACTCAAGGAGAGGGTGCATCTCGCGAAGGGCCTCATCGACCATCCGCCGCACCGCCCGCAACGGGTGTTCAGCGGGGACGCGGTCCTCGAGACTCGTCAGCACGATGAAGCCCTCTTGCCGCTCCTCGCCTCCCCGCATCACCCCTCCGTTTTCCATGATTTGCAGGTAAAACACTATCAAATCAAGAGTCGGAAAGATAGAGGAAACGAGGCTATGAACCTATCCTACACACCCTGTTTTTCAGCAGCCTGCTAGGTGGTGTAAGTGGCGGCGGAGCCCACGATGTAGTGGAAGATCGGCCGCTGGACGTTCCTGAAGATCGTCGGGCAATGCCGCGTCCCCCTCGGCACGAAGATGATCGAGCTCTGGTGGAGGATGTACTTCTCGTCTTCGAGCCAGAACTCGACCTCGCCGCCCAAGTCGCGCGGGTCGTCCGGATTCGTGCCGAACACGGTCACGATCTCGTCGAACTCATGGGTGTGCGCGTTGGCCTCCATGACGATCTCACCGGGCTTCGGCCACACCCAGGCGCAGTCGGTGAAGAAGGGAATGCCGCTCACCTTCTTGTCGTCGAGCCGGTACAGCAGCGTGCCGATCTCGTCCCGCTCGGTGTTGAAATCGCTCATGATGAGATGCTCGAACTTGTTTGCGCTCATGGGGCTCCCGCTCTCTGGCGACGTGGTTGCTCATCGAGTCTATCACCCGACACCGACGGCAAAGTGGCCATGGAAGCCGTAGAGTTGCTCTCGCGGGCCGCTCTGTCACTGCCGCGGACGGGTGTGTGTCATAGTGTTGCTGGTGACTCTTTCGAGCCAGACCCCACACGACCCACGGTGAGGCCCGACATGCATGCGACTACTCCCAATCCACTGCTGCTCGAATTCGGTTTCCTCTTCGAGGAAGCGGCCGTCGATGGCCCGGTGCTCGACCTGGCCTGCGGCACGGGAGAGAACGGGCTCTACCTGGCTGGGTTGAACCTGCCGGTTGTGCTGGCCGACCGCTCCGCGGAAGCGCTCGCGACGGCAAGAAGAACGGCCGCCGAGCGGGGCCTCCGGCCCGAAATCTGGGAAGTCGACTTCGAAGCCGGCGACAATCCCCTGCCGGTGGAGCACTACCGCGGCATCGTCGTGTTTCACTACCTGCACCGGCCGCTCGTGCCGCACATCCGCGAGGCCATCCGGCCCGGCGGCATCCTCGTCTACGAGACCTTCACTCTCGAGCAGGCGAAGTACGGCCGGCCGCACAACCCCGACTTCCTGTTGATGCCGGGAGAATTGGCCGGTTGGTTCGCCGACTGGGAGGTTCTCCACTCGTTTGAGGGGCTCCTCGAGAGCCCCCGCAGAGCGGTGGCACAGCTCGTCTGCCGCAAGCCGGGCCGATAGCGCCCACGGTCGCTTCGCGGCATCCGCTGCTTCAGAGTGCCGTCACGGCCGGCCGGCCC
>JAKAHF010000454.1 GCA_021815245.1 Actinomycetes bacterium | reverse complement strand
ATTCGCCGTCGCGGCCTTCGTCGCAGCTCGTGATGTATGTATCGACGGTGCGCGCCAGTTCGGCCGGCTCGCAACCGAGTTGTCCGGCCAGCTCCTCCCAGGTGTCACCCTTCTTCACCGTGCCTCGGGCAACGCCCTCCCGCAGCTCCTGGTCGAGATCATCGAGCCAGGCGCCTCCGCCCCCCGCTTCGCGCTCCATGCCGCTGACGATCTCTCTCTGCCGCACCATGGTCTCGGCGAGAGCCGAGTCGAGCAGTCCGTAGCAGACCATGCCCGGCTGGCGGCTGAGCGCATTGCCCGCCTCGGTATGAAAATCGAGAAAGACGGTCTCGTCGCTGTAGCGCCGGCCGAGTGCGTTGACGAGCAGAAGCTCAGGCCTGCGAACGAGCAGGGTCAGCACGTGCGACCAGGGATAGTGATGAGGACCGGTAACCAGCAACACCTTGTTGCCGTCGATGACCGCTCCCGCCTCCTCGGCCATGACCAACCCATCGCCGGTGACCTCGGCGCACCCTTTGGTGAAGACGTCGCCGTGCCCGGGAAAGTACTCGTTGAGGAGTTCCCTGTTGGCGCCGAAACCGCCGGTAGCGAGCACCACCACAGGGGCGAGCACCTGTACCTCCCCGTCGCCCCGCCTGACGCTGAGACCCCTGACGCGTCCCGCCCCGTCGAGCAGGATTCGCTTGGCCACACCGCCGGTCATGAGCCGGGCCCCCCGGGCGACGCTCTCGCCCAGAAGCGTTTCGACGACGCGCCTGCCGATGAAGCCTGACGGCCCCTGCGAGAACAGGTGAAAGACCTTGGGCGCCGCGCCTTCACGCAAGAATTCGATCACGCTGTCGAAGAACATCCCCTTGGCTTCGAGCCAGCGTACGAGTTCGCCCGAGCGCTCGATGCACACTCTCGTGAGACGTGGATCGACCCGCCAGTTGGCGTACTCCATCTTCTCGCGAAAGACCTGATCGGCGTCGACCTCGATGCCCTTGCGTCCCTGTGCCGGACTGCCGACAGCGAACATCCCCGCCGACTGCAGCGTGTTGCCACCCGGATCGGAGCCCTTCTCGACGATCACGATGTCGCGCATGCCGGCCTCGGCCGCCGCGGCCGCGGCGGCCAAACCCGCGCCGCCCGCTCCCACGACCACCATGCCGGCCCGCACGGTCTCTGGAACCACGCCCGTCCTCTCTTCTCGGTGTGTGGCTGTAGTCTCTGTCTGGTCGCGATCTACCCGAGCAGACCCGTCAGCTCGGCTAATTGGGCCGGCTCCAAGCGCTCGGCTCTGACATCTGCCGGCAACCCGAGGCGTTCCAGCGCGGCCGCGGCCTGGTCGCGCGAACAGCCCAGCCCTGCGCTCAGGGAGTTCACCAGCATCTTGCGCCGCTGGCCGAAAGCGGCCTGCACGATGCGCCGAAGCTGCGCCGCCTCACCCGCCGGCAGCTCAGAGTCGGACTTTCGATCGAGCACGATCAGACTCGAATCCACGTGCGGCTGTGGATAGAAGATCGATCGAGCCAGGGGCCGCACCCGCACTATGTCGGCGTAGAGTCGCACCCAGACCGACAGCACCCCATACGCCTTCGTGCCGGGCCCGGCGGCCATGCGCTCGGCCACTTCGCGCTGCACCATGAGGCAGTAGCGGCGCACGCGGGGCAGGCGTTGCAGAGCCTCTATCACGAAGGGCCCGGCTACCGAATAGGGCAGGTTGCTGGCACAGGCCGTCGGGGCAGGATCGAGCGCCTCGAGTGACGCCCGCAGAACATCTTCGAAGTGAAGCGTCACCCGCTGCTCGTCGCCGAGGGTCTGCGCGAGGGGGCCGGCTAGACTTCTGTCGATCTCGAAGGCATGCACGTGCCGCGCGACGCGCGCCAGGGCGATGGTCAGCACGCCGAGGCCGGCGCCCACCTCGAGCACCACATCGTCGGGCCGGCACTCCAACTGGGCCAGGATGACCCCCAAGATGTTGTCATCGATGAGGAAGTTCTGGCCGAGATCGCGCTTCGGCACCACGCCGAACTCCTTGAGGCGGGCGAGAGAGACCTGTCTGAGAGGGTCGCCGCCTGCGCCGGAGCCCCCGACGTTCATCGCTTCACCGGCATTTGCGCGGCCAAACGCGGGAACGCCCGCCGCACATTCAACTCGACCTGCCGTTCGAGCTGCTCGACCGTCATCCCCCGTAGCCCGGAGACGAATTCGTAGGTCTTCGCCACGAGAGCCGGGCTGTTCGGACGACCCCTGAGCGGCACCGGCGCGAGCCACGGCGCGTCGGTCTCGATCATGAGCAGATGGTCGGGCACATCGGCGGCGGCGGCCTGCAGAGCCGTGGCGTTCTTGTACGTCACGTTGCCTGCGAAGCTGACGTAGTAGCCCCGGTCGATGACCTCGGCCAGCCGGTCGGGGAGCGAGAAGCAGTGAAGTACCACGGTGAGATCGGCGGCGTGCTCGGCAAGGATCGACAGAGTCAGGTCGGCCGCGTCACGCGTGTGCACCACCAGCGGGAGACCGAGGTGGCCCGCCAGGTGGATATGCCGTACGAAGACGTCCTTCTGGATACTGTGCGGCCAGTTGTCGTGATAGAAGTCGAGTCCGGTCTCGCCGATGGCGATGACTCGCGGGTCGGCGGCCAACTCCTCGATGGCAGCCATCAACTCGCTGGTGAGAAGCCCCGCCTCCTGCGGGTGAAAGCCCACCGTCGCGAAGACTTCGGGAAAACGCCGGGCGAGTTGCACGCTCCAGTGCGAACGTTCCAGGTCGATGCCCGACTGGATGATGACATCCACCCCAGCCTGCCAAGCCTCGTTGATCAACTGCCCGGCATCGGGCTCGCAGTGGTCGAGATGCGTGTGGGCGTCGATCAACATAGGCACGGCTCCGTCGAACGTGGGACATGGCTCGACACCACCTCGAGACCGGGATGGCTCACGCTGTGGTGTCGATGAACCGCCGCCCTAGACGACGGACGCAATGGACGTGGCGTCTCCTGCCTGGTGCCTGCCGGCGGGCTGCGAACAGCCTGCTAGCGGCTCCAGTCCCACTGGTCGGACCCGCCGGGCTGCTCCTGGGCTCGCTGCTGGTTCATCTGTCCATAATAGACCCCAGAGAGCACCGACATCACGGTGGCGGCGTCGACGCCCTTCGTCTTGAGCACCAGCCGCCGAGGCTTGCCCCCGGGGCCGATCGGCACTTCGATCTGGATGGCCCCATCGAAGTGGACGAAGGTGTTCATGAATCCCCAGAACGCCTTGCGCTTGCCGATCGGCATGGCGCTGAGGCTCATAGTCGAGCCTTTCGCGACAGGCCAGACGACCGATTCGTAGGAACTCACCTCTGAGTTCCAAATGCCGGCACCCCACAGACCGAGCACCACGAGCAAGAAGGTCATGAGAGCCGAAGCGAGATAGTAATAG
>JAKAHF010000453.1 GCA_021815245.1 Actinomycetes bacterium | reverse complement strand
CTTCACCATCGACGCGGCCGGCTACGTCGCCGGTGTGCCCGAGGCCGGTGGCCTGGGCAACGTGAAGCTCGACATAACCGTCATCGAAGAGTCGACGGGATATGAGCAAACGACGACCGAACTGCTCACCGTGGCAGATTCGCCCCTCACCCTCCGTCTCATCCCTGAGAGTCGGTCGTTCAAGCCGACCCTACCCTTCAGCGTGCTGGTGATATCGGAGACGCCGGGCGGAGATGCGGTCGAGGCTCAGGTGAATCTCGACATCTACTACTACGACGAGGACTACAACGAGGTCGGGCATCAGAGCCGCAAAGTGGAGACTTCTCGCGGCACCGAACTGGTCGAGCTGAAGCCGCCGCGCGATGCCGTCAGCATGTCTTTGCAGGCGTCATCGGGGAACGCCTGGGCGAGCACCGAAGTCGCGGCCTCATATTCGCCCTCGAGCAGTTTCGTGCATGTTCAGCAGCAGGGTGATCTGACTCTGGCCGTGGGTGATACGGCCGAGTTCCAGGTAGCCTCGACGGGTGAGATGGGCACCGTCTACTACGAGGTGGTGTCGCGTGGGCGCGTAGTCTTCACCAGCAGCGGCGGCAAGGACATCTCGTTCGAAGTCACGCCCGCGATGGCGCCTTCGGCCAAGTTGCTGGTCTACCAGATACTACCGACCAGCGAGGTGGCGGCCGATTCGCTGCCCTTCGACGTCGCCGGGGAGTACCCGCACGATGTCACGGCCAGCTTCGACGTCGAGCAGGCCAAGCCGGGCGACAAGGTGCAGGTCGAGGTGCAGACCGAGGGTCAGGCCAAGGTCGGTCTGGTCGCGGTCGATCACTCCGTCTTCATCCTCGCCGAGAACCGGCTAAACCTCGAGCAGGTCTTCGCCGAACTGGAGCGCCTCTACATGCAGCCGCAGGCCGAGCTGCACGAAGCCGACATGATGTGGGGCGGAGGTCCGACGCTGATCCCCGGAGCGGAAGACACGTTCACCGACGCTGGTTTGATCGTTCTCTCGAACAAGAAGGTGCCCGAGGGCAAGGAGTTGCCGTCGCGTGAGCGCCTTTTCGCCGAGGATGGCATGGCAGGAGGTATAGCACCTCCTATGGCGGCAGCGGCGACTGAGACCACCGCCGCGAACGGCCAAGGCCCCGCTGATCAGAAGAGCTCCCAGGGTGGCTTGGCCGAGGTCGAGCGGGTGCGTCAGTTCTTCCCCGAGACCTGGATCTGGGCCGAGACGATCACCGACGCTTCGGGCAAGGCAAAGCTCGAGTACACCGCTCCCGATTCGATCACCACGTGGGACCTGCGCGCCGTTGCTCTCTCTCCCGAGAAGGGGCTGGGCATCGCTGAGGCTTCGCTTGTGGTCTTCCAGCCGTTCTTCCTGCAGGCCGATCTGCCCTATTCGGCGATCCGCGGTGAGGAGTTCCCGGTCAAGATCGCGCTCTACAACTACCTCGACGAGAGCCAGAAGATCCAAGTTGAGATAGAGAAAGCCGACTGGTTCGAGCTGGTCGATGACGATACCGTCACCGTCACCGTCGCGGGCGGCGACGTGGGCAGCGCCGAATTCCGCATCAGGCCGAAGAGCATCGGAACACAGCTTCTGAAGGTGACGGCGCGGAGCTCCGAAGCGGCCGACTCGGTCATCAAAAGCATGATCGTGGAGCCTGAGGGAGTGGCACGCGAAACGGTGGAGAATGTTGTCATCCCGGCAGGGCAATCACGCACGCTCAGTCTCCTGTTGCCCGACCTGTTGCAGGTGGTCCCTGACTCCGAGCGGGCCTACCTGGCCGTGACCGGCAGTCTGCTGGCCCAGACCATCGACGGGCTCGATCAACTCCTCCAGATGCCGTTCGGCTGCGGCGAACAGAACATGATCCTCTTCGCCCCCGACGCGTTCATTCTCAAGTACCTGCGCGACACGCGTCAGCTAAAGCCCGAGATCCAGGCCAAGGCCGAGATGCTTCTTGTCACCGGCTACCAGCGCGAGCTGACCTACCGGCACAACGACGGCAGTTTCTCAGCATTCGGCGAGCAGGATGAGTCGGGCAGCCTGTGGCTCACGGCCTTCGTCATGAAGACGTTCGCCCAGGCGAAGGAACTCACCTACATCGACGAAGCGGTGCTCTCGGAGGCTGCCGACTGGATCACGTCGCACCAGCAGGCGGACGGCTCGTTCGAGTCGGTGGGCTTCGTGCATCATGGCGACATGATGGGCGGTGTGCAGGGCAAGGATACGCTGACCGCCTACGTGGCGATCGCCCTCATGGAGGCCGGCTACGACGAAGAGGCCGGCAAGGCCATCGACTATCTCGAAGGCCGGGTTGCGACGATGTCTGAAGACGCGTACCCGCTGGCCCTCACCACGTACGCACTGGCTCTTGCCGGCAGCGATCGCGCCAGCGCGGCGAAGAAGGCGCTGCTCGACCTCGCCATCCGCGATGACGAGGGCCTCCATTGGACGGCCGGCGCAGCGGCATACGGCGGCGGTCCGGAGCCGTTGTTCGATCAGCCACGGGGCGAGCAACCCGGCATGCCCATCGATAACCTCTTGCCGAGTCTCGACATCGAGGCTACCGGCTATGCCACTCTCGCGCTGATCGCGGCCAATGACCGGCTGAGCGCCGCGGGCGCCGCCAAGTGGCTGGTCGGCCAGAGGAATAGCCAAGGTGGGTTCGGCACCACGCAAGACACTGTCGTGGCGCTGCAGGCGCTCACCGAGTTCTCCACCTCGGGAGCGACCGACACCGACCTGACGGTGACCATCAAGGCGGGGGGAACCACCGAGACCGTCGAGATCACGTCGGAGAACTACGATGTCACGCAGGTGATACAGATCCCGGCGGGCGAAGCGGTCGAGATCTCGACCAAGGGCAAGGGTGAAGCGGTCGTCCAGGGAGTGCTCCGCTACAACCTGCCCGACGCACCCGAGGCTCAGAGCGTGTTCGATATCACTGTCGACTACGACACCGACGAGGTGGCCGTCAACGACCTCATCGACGTCGACGTGCGTATCGCCTACAACCCGCCAGAGCCTCTCAAGGCCGGCATGGTCGTGCTCGATGTCTCGGTGCCGACCGGTTTCGCGGCCGTCGACGAGTCTCTTGCCGCACTGCTCGACGATCCCAACGTCAAGCGCTACGACGTTGCCGGTCGCAAGGTCATCATCTACATCGAAGACATGAATCCCGGTGACTCGCTGACCTTCAGCTTCAAGGCGCGGGCGCTCTACCCGGTCAAGGGCAAGGGCGTGGCATCGAGCGTCTACTCGTATTACACACCCGATTGGCGGGGTGAAACTCTCGGCGCGGCGGTGAACGTTGATTAGGTCGGCGTCGCCGGTTTGACGCCGGCGCCACACGCAGGTGATCTGCTTGGGAGGGGGCCGGAAGCCCGTGACGGGCTTCCGGCCCCCT
>JAKAHF010000452.1 GCA_021815245.1 Actinomycetes bacterium | reverse complement strand
GTAGGTCTTTGGGGGGAAGGTCGAGGATCTTCTGGTCGTTTTTATAGGCATGGACCGTGGTGATGAAGCCCTGCTGGATACCGAACGTATCGAGCAGCACTTTGGCCACCGGAGCCAGACAGTTGGTGGTGCACGAAGCGAGGGACACGAGGTTGTGGCGGGCCGGGTCGTAGTCCTGGTCGTTGACCCCGAGGACGACGGTGATGTCGGGGTCTTTGGCGGGGGCGCTCACGATAACCTTCTTTGCCCCTTGGTCGAGATGCACCTGGGCGTCGGTTCGATCGGTGTAGCGCCCCGTGCACTCCATCACCACGTCGACGTCGAGCTCGCGCCACGGCAGCAACTTGATATCGGCCTGCGACAATACTTGTATCGACCGGCCTTCAAAGACCAGCGCACCGTCGGCGTGCGCGACCTCTCCGGGCCAGACTTTGTGCACGCTGTCGTATTTCAGAAGATGAGCCAGCGTCGCCGCATCGGCGAGGTCATTGATCACCACGACCTCGATGTCGGCCCCTTCGAGCGCGGCCGCTCTCAGGAACAGCCGGCCTATGCGTCCAAAGCCGTTGATCGCGACTCTCATGCTCATGGCTCCACGCTCCCGCTTTCGGTGGCTTCATTTCGCGTGCTCTTCCGCATGCCGCTGTCTCTGGATTCTAGCATGGCACGTCGAGGCTTCCGTCCAACTCCCGGGCTCCGTCGCGCGTCACGTTCGGCGATCTCGACGAGGCGGCGCAGGCGGTGGTTGACGGCCGACCGGCTGAGTCCCTCGCCTCCCGCTTCGGCCAACTCCGCGAGGTTCAGGTAGGGATAGAGCCGGCGGAGATCGGCCATGTCACGAAGAGCCGGCGGCAACTGTGCCAATCTCCCTGTTCGTTCCAGATCGGCTATGGCGTCGGCCTGCCTCGAGGCCGCGGAACTCGTGCGGCGGAGATTGGCTTGATCGCAGTTGGCCAGCCGGTTGGCCCTCGAGCGCACCTCCTTGACCACCGCCTGCTCCTCGACCTGCAAAGCCGCCCTGTGGGCTCCCGCCAGCGCAAGCAGCCCGGCGACCTCGTCTCTGCCTTTCAGATAGACAACGTAGCTCCCCCGCCGAAGCCTCTCCCCCGGGCGAAAATCCGTCTCGCGCAGCAGCCGGGCGAGATCGGTCGAGAAGGCCTGGTTCGACGTGAGGATCTCGAGGTGCGGCTCCTTTTGGGGCGCGTTGGCCGAGCCCGCCCCGATAAGACAACCGCGCAGGAACGCGTTGCGGCAGCAGGTCTTCTTGACCAGCCTGCGTAGGATGCCGGGTCGCAGCTCGAAGCTGTCACTCAGCACGCCCATCTCGTTCAGGGCCTGAAGGGCGGCAGGCGATCCCTTGAGATGCACCTCGTAGACCAGCCGGTGTTGAAAGCGCGGCTCACGCCTGGTGAGAAGCTCCCCTTCGGCGCCGAACGCCTTGAACTGCGAATACACCATCTTGGCTGCCGCCTGCACGGTGGTCGCGACCAGTATCTCGTAGCGGCTATCGCCGGCGACTCCTCCGTGGATGAGGAAGCTGCCCGCCGTATGCACGAGTCCGGCGACCGCGGCCATGCGGCAGCACGGCTGGCGGTCTTCGACCTTCGCCAACTCCTCTCGCAGCGCCCGCGTGAAACCGGCGCCCATACTCCTAGGCGCCCCTGTCGATGTCGCGGTGCGAGATGGTGACGACTAGGTTGGCCTCGCCCTCGAGGCGTTTGCCGAGTTCCTCGGTCAGGGCCACCGAGCGGTGACGTCCTCCGGTGCAGCCGATGGCTACGACCACACGCCGTTTCTGCTCGGCCAGGAACCCGGGCGCAAGCAGACGCAGCAGTTCGACCACGCGGCTGAGGAATGCCTCAGACTCGGGTCTCACAACCACATAGTCGGCGACCGCTTGGTCGAGACCCGATAGAGGCCGCAATTCAGGGACCCAATGAGGGTTGGGCAGAAAGCGCGCGTCGAGCACGAAGTCGGCTTCATCGGGCAGTCCGTGCCTGAAGCCGAAGGATTTGACGCTCACGTAGACCTGATCGCTCAAGCCTTCGGCAAGCAGCGACTCCTCCAGCCGGCTGCGCAAGTCCCACGGTGAAAGGTCGGTCGTGTCGATGACCACGTCGGCCTGCGCCCGCAGCGGAGCAAGCAACATACGCTCACGCTCGATGCCCTCGAGCAAGTTGCGCGACAACGGGTGAGGCCGCCGGCTCGCCTGGTAGCGGGCCACGAGCGCCTCGTCGTCGGCCTCCAGGTAGACGACGGTGCGAGTGATGCCCGACGTGCGTAGGTAGTCGAGCGCCGCGCCGATCTGCTCGAAGTACGTGCGCCCCCGAGCGTCGAAGACCAAGGCCACGCGGTTGACCCGATTGCCTTCGAGCGCGAAGAGCTCGATCGCGTTGGGCAGCATCTGTGGAGGCAGGTTGTCGATGCAGAAGTAGCCGGCGTCCTCGAAAGTGGCGACCGCGGCCGACTTGCCCGCGCCCGAGAGGCCGGTGATGAGCGTCACGTGCAGCCTGTCTGGTTCTCGTGGCCCGTTCATCAGCCGTTCTCGCGAGGAGCCACGCACGCCCGTTCGTGGTCGAGCAGCAGCACCTTGTACGCCGGATCGCTGCCGTAGTTGCCGTAGCTCCCGTCGGCCTTGATGACCCTGTGGCACGGCACCACGATGGGGATGGGGTTCGACGCCATCGCGTTGCCCACAGCCCTGGCGGCCCGCGGGTATCCGGCCTGCTCGGCAAGCGCGCCGTAGCTGACCGTCTCGGCCGCCGGCACCTCGAGCAGAGCGGCATAGACATCTCGAACGAAGCCCGGCAGACCGAGTTCATCGAGTGCGACCTCGCCGGCGCTCCAACACAGACGCTCGCCTCTGAAGTAGGCCTCCAGCTCGGTCACCCACCGCCGCAAGGCCGCCCGATCGTCGACATGGAGGCTATCGAGGTCTACCGCGGTGACGTTCTGCGCACGGTCCACGGGCACGTCCACCGCGATCAGCCGGCCCTCGCACACGGTGACCGCGCCCTCACCCCAATCGGTCTGATAGACGGCACTCACCGGTTTCCGATCCGCTTCCGCGACGCGCAACGGCCGCGCAGCGGGCTCACTACCCCGTCTTGTGGACATACGCATGCACCTCCCGTGCGACTTTGCCGGGCAACCCGGGCACCGCCTCGATCTCCTCCCTGCTCGCCCTCAGAAAGCGCTCCGGAGACCCGAAGTGCTTGATGATCGCCTGCTTGCGTTTCTCTCCGATGCCGGGCAACTGGTCGAGCATCGAATACGTGGTCGACGCGGCCCGCTTCCTGCGGTGGTAGCCGAGCGCGAAACGGTGGGCCTCATCGCGCACCCGCTGCAGCAACAACAGGCCCTGGTCGTCGCGGGGCAGCGGGAGGGGAGCAGCCGACCCCGGCACGAAGACCTCCTCTTCGCGCTTGGCGAGTGACGCC
>JAKAHF010000451.1 GCA_021815245.1 Actinomycetes bacterium | reverse complement strand
GAGAGCGAGGAGCAGTTCAAGGCCATGTTCGACATGGCTTCCATCGGCATGACTCAGACGGAGCCATCGACCGGCCGGCTGCTACGCGTGAATCGAAAACTGTGTGAAATGACCGGGTACTCCGCCGAAGAGTTGCTGGCGCTCCGCTTCGTCGACATCACGCATCCTGACGACCGTGAGCGAGACTGGGCGGCATATCGACGCGTCATGCGAGGTGAGGCCTCTGATCTGAGCATAGAGAAACGCTACATCCACAAGAACGGGAGTACAGTCTGGGTCAGTCTCAACATGACGATTCTGCGCGACGCCGAGGGACGACCCTGGCGCGGGATGTCGGCGATCGAGGACATCACCCATCGCAAGCATGCGGAGGAAGAGAGGGCCAGGCTGCAGGATCAGCTGGCGCAGCTTCAGAAGATGGAGTCTGTCGGTCGCCTGGCGGGCGGGGTCGCGCACGATTTCAACAACACCTTGGGGATCATCCTCGGATACGCCGACATGGCCCTGGAGAGTGCTACGAAGGAGGAACCGCTCTACGCGTACCTGGAAGAGATTCGGAGAGCGGCGGAGCGTTCTGCCGGGCTGACGCACCAACTCCTGACGTTCGCTAGCAGGCAGACGGCGTCTCCGAAGGTGCTCGACGTCAACGCGACCGTCGAGGGTACGCTCAAGATGCTTCATCGCGTCATGGGAGAGGACATCGATCTGCGGTGGCGGCCGGCCGAACCCCTCTGGCCGGTCAACATGGACCCGACCCAGCTCGACCGGATACTGGTGAACCTGTGTGTGAATGCGCGCGACGCGATATCAGGGGTTGGAAGGATCACGATCGAGACGCACAACACTGTGCTGGACGAGGACTACTGCGACCGGCACATGGAATGCGAGCCAGGCGAATATGTGTCGCTCATCGTGGGCGACGACGGCTGTGGCATGGAGAAGGAGGTTCTCGACAGAATCTTCGAACCGTTCTTCACAACCAAGGGTGTCGGGGAGGGTACCGGGCTCGGTCTGGCCGCTGTCTACGGAATCGTGAAACAGAACGGCGGCCTGATCGATGTGCGCAGCGAGCCGGGCGTGGGGACGATGTTCAAGATCTTCTTGCCCCGCCACACGGGAGACGTGGCTGTGGTCGGGGAGCGAAACGCATCGCATGCCCGAGGCGGCGGAGAGACGGTGCTGGTCGTCGAGGACGAGCCCGCCATTCTCGATCTGGTGCGGCTCATGCTGCAGGGGAGTGGATACCACGTGCTCGCTACCGGCACACCCTTCGAAGCGATCCGACTGGCCGAAGCTCACGCCGGTGGCATCGACCTGCTGCTGACCGACGTGGTGATGCCCGAGATGAATGGCCGCGACATGGCGGCGCGAATAATCGATTCGCAGCCCACGATCAAGTGCCTGTTCATGTCTGGCTACACGGCCGACCACATCGTCAATCGGGACGTTCTCGATGCGGAGGTGCACGTCATCGAGAAGCCGTTCGGTAGGGAGCGTCTCGTCGCGAGAGTGCGCGAAGTGCTCGACGAGGATCAGCGGAGCGTGTGACCCAACTACAGCTCGATCCTCGTGTCCTCGCGGATCGTTCCCCGCACGAGATGCATCACCGCATGTGCCACTTGCGAGATGAGCGTGAGCCACAGCCAGCCCATCGCCACCGGGACCAGGAGCCTCATCGGCCATAGCGGTTCTTGCCAGGCTGATTGGCTCTTCTCGCCGACGTCGAGCGAGTAGAGGAATATCCCCCAGCTCTTCCAGATGACTATCGATACGAACACGATCGCGAGCAGGCTCGTGAAGACATCGCCGATTATCCCCTGCCATTTCGGCGACAGCCGGCAGAGGATCGCATCCACGCGGAGGTTGCGTCTATGCCACTGCAGGGCAGGCAGAGCCAACAGAATGCACGCGACCAAGAAGATGATGTTGAGCTCGTACGTGTAGGGGTCCGGGTCGTGAAATATGTAGCGCTTGCCCACTCCGTAGGTCGTGACGAACCCGATCAGTAGGATCAAGAGTCCGCTGACGAGTACGGCCCAGTCTCCAATCTTCCCGATCACTCGGTCCACCCTCGCGAAGAGACTGTTCACCCGCGCGGCCGGAGGGCTTGGATCGATGCGGCCGGTGTCGTTCGACCGCAGACTGGAAGATTGGTTCTCGGCTAGCTCTCCCATGCGTGACCACACCTTTCTCGCGCTTACAGATTCCTTCGGGCCAGTCATTGGTCTTCCGGATGCGTATTACGAGCAGTGTGAATACTCTGGACGAAACGCCTTTGAAATTCAAGAGACATCTATACATTCGTAATACTTAAGCATTATTGGCGTGGCATGGACGCCATGCGAGCGCCTCTGGCGGCAGCTCTCTTGAGCTGCAACGTGACCTCCCTGGGTGAGGCGTGGCGTCGCGTCGGCGGCGGCGGGGGCTACGATCCCAGATCTTAGTGCACATCATCTTTTTGATGAATAGATCCTTGGGCACTGCCGCTCAGAACTCCAGCTCGTAGTGAAACACTCCGTCGCCGTGACTGCGCCGGACCTTCATGTTGCTGTGGTCCAACACCGCCTGCATGGGTTTGTTGCCGGCGAGCACTTCGGCGGTGAAGCCGGCGATGCCGTTACGCTTGGCGATGCTCGTCAGGTGTCTCATGATGAAGGTGCCTATACCCCGGCCCTGCCAGTCGTCACGCACGATGAAGGCCACCTCTGCTCGGTTTGTCTTCTGATCGAGGTAGTAGCCTCCGATGGTGATGATCTCCTCCCCGTGGGCTTCGGGAAGAGTGCCGACGATCGCCACCTCGTTACGGTGGTCGACGTAGACGTAGTTACGCAACTCCTTGCGCGGTATGCGCTCCAGGTGCGACATGTAGCGGTAGTAGAGAGTCTCCTTCGAGAGCGAGTAGAAGAGGTCGCGGGTCGCGGGCTCGTCGGTGGGGCTCATCGACCTGAAGTGCACGAGCGTGCCGTCGTCGAGAACGGTCGTGGTGCGCACTTCTTCGGGACCGATGAACAGACGCCCCTCCACGTCGGCCATCTCGGGGCTGATCCACTTATGCTCCAGCGCTTTGGCCAGAAGCCCCTCGCGAAAATCGGGATGGGCGATCGTGATGAGAGCCATTGCTCGCTCTTGAACGTTCTTGCCGCGCAGATACGCGATGCCGTACTCGGTGACCACATAGTGCACGGCCACTCTCGTCGTGACCACTCCGGCACCGGGTCTCAGTGTGGCTACGATGCGCGACACCGTGCCCCCCTCGGCAGTGGAGGGCAGCGCGATGATGGCGCGACCGCCCGGCGAACGTCCGGCCCCCTGGTTGAAGTCCGCCTGCCCACCCACGCCCGAGTAGAAGGTGGTGCCGATAGAGTCGGCGCATACCTGCCCGGTGAGGTCGACCTCGAGCCCGGTGTTGATGGCCACCATCTTGTTCTGGCGGCCGATGACG
>JAKAHF010000450.1 GCA_021815245.1 Actinomycetes bacterium | reverse complement strand
CTACGGGGTGGCTCTCGCCGGTCCGCCTTTCGGGTTCGGCATCGCGACGGCCTTCGCCATGGTGCGCCTCGTGCTCTCGGGCGCCTTCGACGCCTTCCCCAAGCTCAAGATCGTGCTCGGTCACTACGGTGAGGGCCTGCCGTTCGGCATGCAGCGCATCGACTGGGCCTACGAACGGCCGCATGTGAAGTCCGACAAGAACGCCCTCATGCCGCTCAACCGCAAGCCGAGCGAGTACCTCAGGGATAACATGGTGGTCTCGACGAGCGGCAACTACCTGCCCTCGGCCTTCATGTGCACGCGCGAGGCGCTCGGCATGGACAAGATCCTACTCGGCACCGACTACCCCTACGAGGACATGAACGAGGCCATCGGCTTTCTCGAAGGCCTGGGGCTCACCGACGCCGAGAAGGGCATGCTCTACGGAGGCAACGCCAGGGTGCTCATGCCGGAGTGACCGTCGCGGCGGCAAAGATGTCGCGCCGCGTGGCCACGGGCGGCGCAGCGTCAGAAGAGGTGGTCGACGAGGATCCTCACGCCGATGCCGATGAGCACGACGCCGCCGAAGCGCTCGGCCCACTCGCCAAAACGATGACCCAAGCGTGAGCCGAAGAGGGCGCCGATGGTGGTGAGCGCCGCCGCCACGGCGCCGATGACCACGCTCGGCACCCAGATGGAGACGTTCAGCACCGCCAGACTGATGCCGACCGCCAGGGCGTCGATGCTGGTCGCCACGGCGAGGGTGAGCAGCATCCAGCCGCGGGTGGGGTCTTTGGACGAGCCTTCGGCGGGGCGCCACGATTCCCAGAGCATCCGCCCGCCGATCACCACCAGGAGCACGAAGGCGACCCAGTGGTCGACGGCGCTGATCCAGCGGGAGAGTCCGCGACCCGCCAGCCAGCCGAGCGCGGTCATCATGAACTGGAACCAGCCGAACGCCAGCGCCAACCGGGCGATGTGGCCCGCGTCAAGCCTGCGCAGCCGGCAGCACGAGGCGAGCGACACCGCGAAGGCGTCCATGGCCAAGGCGATAGCGATGCCGATGAGTTCCCAGAAGGTCATGACGGCAGAGTCTAGCAGGCTACAATGACGGCACCATTTCGGCTCATCCACGCGGAGGCGGTTCTATGAACGTGCTACAGGCGATCGGCAACACGCCGCTCGTCGAGTTGGTCAATCTGAATCCGAACCCCAAGGTCAAAGTCCTCTGCAAGCTCGAAGGCTGTAACCCAGGGGGATCGGTCAAGGACCGCCCTGCGCTCTACATGATCTCCAAGGCCGAGGAGAGCGGCCGGCTCACCAAGGACAAGACCATCCTCGAACCGACATCGGGCAACACCGGCATCGCCATCGACATGATCGGCGCCGCCAAGGGCTACCAGGTGGAGCTCTGCATGCCCGAGTGCGTCAGCACCGAGCGCCGGCTGATCCTCGAGGGATTGGGTTCGCAGGTCTTCCTCACTCCGGCCCGCGAGAACATCGACGGAGCCATCCGGCAGGCGCACGCGTTGATCGACGCCGACCCTGACAAGTACTTCATGGCCAACCAGTACGACAACGAGGCCAACGTGCTCGCCCACGTCGAGACGACCGGTCCCGAGATCTACCGGCAGACCGACGGTGAGGTCGACTACTTCGTGGCCGGCATGGGCACCACCGGGACGCTCATGGGGGTAGGGCGGTATCTCAAGTCTGTGAAGCCCTCGGTGAAGATCGTGGGGGTCGAGCCGGTCATGGGGCACACCATCCAGGGCCTCAAGAACATGACCGAATCGATGGTGCCGGGCATCTATCAGCCCGACCAGTTGGACCTCAAGGAGATGGTCGAAGACGGCGAGGCCTTCGAGACCACCCGGCTCCTCGCCAAGAGAGAAGGCCTCTTCGTCGGCACGTCGGCCGGGGCGGCTACGGCCGTCGCCTTGCGACTCGCCAAGATGATCGACCACGGCACCATCGTGGTGATCCTCCCCGACCGTGGCGACCGCTATTTGAGCACCACGCAGTTCAGGTCGATCTGCGCCAAATGCCCGCCGTGAGAGACGCTTCGCGTCTCTCACTAGCGGAGTTTCCGGCGGGTACGCCGGGAAACTCCGGCCGTCTGTTCCAATCTTCATGACAAACGCTTCGCATCTCTCACTCGTCGGGCAGCGCCACTGATTGCGGTTCCGCTAGTGAGCCGCTGCTCGTTTTCGCTCCCGAGAGGGGCCGCATGGCCCCGATTATGGCTTGCAGGGCGGGCGCCCCTGCCGTACTATGCGTCTCCGTGCAACGGCAATCACTGCACAGTCGCGGGCCGGGCTCGCCCGCCCGCGCGGCTGCGATCAGGCCCACCAAGGACACAAGGGTAAGGACGTTCGTGCAAGGTCAGATCACTATTGACAGGGAGCGGTGCAAAGGCTGCACTTTCTGCATCGAGTTCTGCCCGTCGAAATGCATCTCCATGTCGGAGGGACTCAATCTCAAGGGCTACTTCGTCGCCGCCTTCACCTCGGCCGGCGAGTGCAACGGGTGCGGCACCTGCGCGCTGATGTGTCCTGAGGTGGCGATCGAGGTGGTGCGGCTATGAAGCGCCTCATGAGCGGCAACGCCGCCCTCGGCGAAGCGGCCATCCTCTCCGGGTGCGACTGCTACTTCGGCTACCCCATCACTCCCCAGAACGAGCTGACCGAGTACATGGCCCGTCGAATGGGAGAGACCGGCGGCATCTTCATCCAGTCGGAGAGCGAGATCGCGGCCATCAACATGGTGCTGGGCGCGGCTGTGGCCGGGGCGCGGGCCATGACTTCCTCGAGCAGCCCGGGCATCAGCCTGAAGCAGGAGGGCATCTCCTACCTGGCGGCCGACGAGCTGCCGGCCGTGGTCGTCAACATGGCCCGCGGCGGACCCGGCATGGGCAACATCTCTCCTTCGCAGTCCGACTACTTCCAGGCCACGCGCGGCGGCGGGCACGGCGACTACAAGACCGTGGTTCTCGCCCCCGCCTCGGTGCCCGAGCTGACCACCGTGGTCCCCCTCGCGTTCGACCTGGCCGACAAGTACCGCAATCCTGTGATCATTCTCGGTGACGGCATGCTCGGACAGATGATGGAACCCGTCGATTTCGACGAGCTCGTGCGGCCGGCCGACTACCCCAAGGACTACGTGCTCGACGGCGCCAAAGACCGTCCGGCTCGCAGCATCTATTCGCTGCTCTTCGACACCAAGCTCCAGGAAGAGCACAACTGGAAATTGTTCCGCAAGTTCCAGCTCATGGAGCAGAAGGAAGTACGCTACGAGACCTTTCTCACCGACGACGCCGACATGATCGTGGTCGCCTACGGCATGGGAGCCCGCATCGTCAAGGGCGCCATCAAGCGGCTTCGTCAAGAGGGCTTGAAGGTCGGTCTTCTCCGGCCGATCACCCTCTGGCCGTTCCCGGCCAAAGCTCTCCAGGAGTTGGCCAAG
>JAKAHF010000449.1 GCA_021815245.1 Actinomycetes bacterium | reverse complement strand
GAAACCGTGACGGCCCGAGAGCAGGTAACCCTCGATCCAGACCTGGATGGTCTGCTCGCTCAATATCTCCATGACCCGGCCCGTCGGCGACAGCCGGTCGTCGTCGGGGAAGATCTGGGCGTTCCAGGTGCGGGGCGTGACTTCGAGCACGTCGCTGAGACGGTTGGAGACCGTCTCGTCCGGCCCGAAGAGACGGAAGTTTTTGGCATCGAGATTGAGCCGCATGATCTCGCCGAGGTAGTCGCCCAAGACCTGCGTAGATTGCCCTTCGACCCCGCCCGGCGAGGACACCGTGACCGCGAAATCGCGATAGTCGGGCAGCTGTAGGTCTCTGAGCAACTGGCCGCCGTTCGCGTGCGGGTTGTCGCCCATGCGGCGAGTGCCCTTCGGGGCCAATTCGGCGAGGTGAGGCCGCAAGGCTCCGTCGTCGTCGAACAGCTCTTCGGGCCGGTAGCTGCGCATCCAGTCTTCGAGCAGCTTGATGTGCGCGTCGGTCATGTCTGAAAAGGGCACCTGGTGCGACCTGAAGGAGCCCTCGGTCTTCTTGCCGTCGACCATCTTGGGCCCGGTCCAACCTTTGGGCGTCACCAGCACGATGGCGGGCCACTGCGGCCGGTCGGTGATGCCGTCTACCCGAGCGCGCCTCTGGATCTCTCGAATCTCGTCGAGCACCGTGTCGAGGGTGGCCGCGAATTGCTGGTGCACCGTGAGCGGATCGTCGCCCTCGACTATGTATGGCTTGTGGCCGCACCCGCGCAGGAACTCGCTCAACTCCTCCAGCGGGATGCGGGCAAGCACCGTCGGGTTTGCGATCTTGTAGCCGTTCAGATGCAAGATGGGGATCACGGCGCCGTCGGTAGCGGCGTTGAGCAGCTTGTTGGAATGCCACGAACCGGCGAGAGGACCCGTCTCGGCCTCGCCATCGCCGATGACGCAGGCCACGATCAGATCGGGGTTGTCAAAGGCCGCCCCGTAGGCGTGCGACAGCGAATACCCGAGTTCGCCGCCCTCATGGATCGAGCCGGGCGTCTCGGCGGCGACGTGGCTGGGTATGCCACCGGGAAAAGAGAACTGTTTGAAGAGCCGCCGAATGCCGTCTTCGTTGCGCGTGATGTGGCTGTAGAACTCCGAATAGGTGCCCTCGAGATACACGTTGGCGACGATGGCCGGCCCACCGTGGCCCGGACCGCAGATGTAGACCACGTTGAGATCGCGTTCGTTGATCGCCCTGTTGAGGTGAACGTAGACCAGGTTGAGGCCGGGGCAGGTACCCCAGTGACCGAGCAGCCGGGCCTTGATGTCTTCACGATGGAGCGGGCGCCGCAACAGCGAGTTGTCGCGCAGGTAGATCTGTCCCACCGACAGGTAGTTGGCCGCACGCCAATAGGCATTCATGCGCTCCAGGAGTTCGGGACTCAAAGGGCCTTGCGCCCGGCCCGCGCCGGCTGAATCGTTGCTGGTGGTGCTCACGTCGCTCCTCCTTGTCCGTCAGGCGCCGGCCTTCAGTTCGGCCCAGCGAAAGCAGTCGACCGTATGGTCGTTGACCATGCCGGTGGCCTGCATGTGCGCGTAGCATATCGTCGGCCCGACGAACCTGAAGCCACGGGCCTTCAGGTCGCGGCTCATCACTTCGGCTTCGGGCGTCTTGGTGGGTATCTCCGCCAGCGAGCGCCACTGGTTGTGGATGGTCCGCCCGTCTACAAAGCGCCAGATGTAGGCGTCGAAGCTGCCAAACTCGCTCTGCACGTCGAGAAAGGCCCGCGCGTTGGAGACGGCCGATTCGACCTTGAGCCGGTTGCGCACAATACCCGTGTCGGCAAGCAGGCGGGCGACATCCTCGGCACCGAAGGCGGCGACCTTCTCGGCATCGAACGCCGCGAACGCCGACCGGTAGCCCTCGCGCTTGCGGAGGATGGTCGACCAGCTCAGCCCGGCCTGAGCTCCCTCCAGCACCAGGAACTCGAAGAGCAGCCGGTCGTCGTGCACCGGCACGCCCCACTCGAGGTCGTGGTAGGTGACATAGAGCGGATCCGATCCGGCCCAAACGCACCGGGGTCGATCGTCGACGGATGAAGTCATACTCGGTGCTTCCTCGCAAGCGGTCGGCATATGCCGGTCATGCTCGACTGTAGCAGACCGGGCCGGCACGGAGAAACGACCGGCGGGGCCAAGCTCCTGCCGAGTCCGTCCAAGCGAGCCCGAGCCACAAGCCCGAGCTACGACGCCGCGTACCCGATCGTCTGCGAAAGCGTGACGAACTGGTCGGGCCGCAGGCCGAACACCTCGGCAAGCCTCTTGCGATCGAGCAACGCCCTGATCACCGTGGAGAGACCCGCGGACGCACAATATAGGTAAACGTTCTCGGCCATGAAGGCACTGTCGGCGAAGGGGAGCACCTGCTTGTCCCACTCTCCACCGCCAAACAGCACCATGCGCGAATAGTCGACCACGTAGAACAGGTGCAACGGAGCTTCGAGCGCGAACCTCTGCGCCGGATGATCGAGATGCGGCCGTATGTCCTCGGCCAATGCCGGCTGGAGTTCGTGCGCGTGGGGCTCGTACAGGAACAAGCCCTTCGGCAGCGCCACGTAAATGTCGATCGACTGGGAGTTGCAGGCGCACGGCGCCGTGTGACTGCCGTCGTGGCCGATGCCGGTGCCCGAGTCCGGCCTGGTGACCCCGAAGGAGGCCCAGAGCAGGTTGGAGAGTTCCTGCGGAGGCACCTCGTCGCGCTTGTATGCGCGAGTGGAGTGTCGCTCATTGAGACAGTCCATGAGCGGCTTGCCGCCGGTCTTCTGCGGCTCGGGCAGATGGATGCTGGCGTCCATGGGTCTCCTTCGTTCGGGTTAATATGCGTTAACTTACAGCGGTATCCGTCTGCTTTCAAGAGTACCGTTCGCGCGGGGTATGATGGGGGCTATGCGGAAAACCACCGAAGAGAGACGGGCGGAGATCGCCGCTGCGGCGCTCAAGATCGTGGGCCAGCAGGGCGTGCCCGGAGCGACCATGGGCCGCATCGCCGACGAACTCGGCATATCGGGTCCGGCGCTCTACAAGCACTACTCGAACCGCTCGGAGATACTCGAGGCCGCCATGGATCTGCTGCAGCAGCGAGTCATGGCGTGGATCGACTCGGCCACCGAACGCGATCCCATAGAGAGGTTGCGTGAGCTGGGCGCCCGCCACGCTTCGACCATGGCCATGGACTACGAGGGAGTCGTCGCTCCCCTCTTCGAGTTCGCGGCCTCGGGCCCGCGCTCGCACCTCAGCTCGCAACTCGCGCTCCGCCAGCGTGCCGTGCTCGGCAAGTTCGTCGCCATCATCGCCGAGGGTCAGGCGCAGGGCAGGATCCGGGCGGATGTCGATGTCGATGTCATCTCTTGGCGCCTCATGGGCCTCACGTGGATCGAGACCCTGGCCATGCTCGAAGGCATGGAGGAGTTCATCAC
>JAKAHF010000448.1 GCA_021815245.1 Actinomycetes bacterium | reverse complement strand
ATAGGGTGTAGTCCTTACCCATGCTCACGTTGACGCCCGCGCGGAACTGACTGCCGCGCTGACGAACGAGGATAGCCCCCGCCTTGACCGTTTCACCGGCGAAAGCCTTCACGCCGAGGCGCTGAGCGTTGGAATCGCGGCCGTTCCTGGAACTGCCGCCGCCTTTCTTGTGAGCCATACCCGATCCTCCCTACGCGATCTTCTGCACTTCGAGGCGGGTGAGCCCCGAACGGAAACCGGCCTTCTTGCGCCAGCCACGCTTGGGCTTGAACCTCGAGATGACGATCTTGGGTCCACGGAAGTGTTCGACCACTTTTGCCGTGACCTTGGCCTCTTTGGCCTGAGCGGCAAGCCGCAGGTCGCTGCCGTCGGAGACCAGCAGAGAACGCAGCTCGACGACGTCACCTGGAGCGGCGTCGAGACGGTCGACAACGACCTCCCGGCCTTCTTCTACTCGGTACTGTTTCCCGCCGACTTCGACGATGGCGAACATTCCGAACTCCTCGTATATTTCCTCGAATAACAAAGGCCGCGCAGGCGGCGGCCGCGAGCAAGGCAGTATATCAGGGTTGCCGTGCGGTGCCTAGTTCCCAGCGGACGCGCAAGAACTCTAGTCGGGCACCACCGCGAGATGCTCGAGCGGCACGGCATCGATGGCACCCTGCACGAAGAATCTACGGCCTGTCTCTTGCTCCAAACAGGCGAGCAACGACCTTGATCCCTCGAGCAGCCGGCGCGCGATGCGCGGATGCACCTCCACGCGCAATCCGGCCGAGGTGGTGCCGGCGGCAAGCGCGCGCAGATGGCGCTCGACCTCTATGAGAGCCGACTCCTCGGAATAGACACGCCCGATGCCTCTGCAGTGTGGGCAAGGAGTGGTGACGACCTCGAGCAGCCCCTTGCTCGTGTTCTGCCGCGTCATCTCGACGAGGCCGAGAGGCGATATCTCGACCACATACGTCTTGGTGCGATCCTGCTGAAGCTCCGACTCGAGCGACTTCAGTACTGCATCTTGATTCGATCTGACGGCCATGTCGATGAAATCGATGACGATGATGCCGCCGATATCGCGCAACCTCAGTTGCCGCACGATCTCGCGACAGGCCTCGACATTGGTCTTGACTATGGTCTCCTCGAGCATGCGTTTGCCGACGTAGCGACCGGTGTTCACATCGATCACCGTCATGGCCTCGGTATGATCAATCGCGATGTACCCGCCCGAGGGCAGATCGACCCGCCGTGAGAGTGTCTTCTTGAGCTGGCTCTCGAGCCCATATCGCTCGAACAAGGACACGCTATCGTCATAGAAGCGCACGCGCGACTCCAGTTCGGGGGCTACGGCCCGCAGGTAGTTGACAAGCCGCCGGTGCACCATGCGATCGTCGACGAGCACAGCGCCGAACTCAGCGCCTAACACGTCTCGCGCCGACCGTAGCGCGAGATCGGCCTCCGCGTAGACCAGCGCGGGGGCCTGCGAGACGGCGGCTTGCCGTTCGACCCTGCCCCACACCTTCTGCAGGAAACGCAGATCGCGTGCGATCGCCGGAGCCTCCGCTCCTTCAGCCGCGGTGCGGATGATCACTCCGCCACTGCTGACTTCGAGTTCCTTGCAGACCGCGCGCAGACGGTCGCGTTCACCCGCGCCGAGCCGGCGCGAGACTCCCGACCCGCTCGACCCCGGCAGAAACACCGAGTACCGGCCGGCGATGCCGATTTGAGTGGTCAGACGGGGCCCTTTGCTCCCCATCGGATCGCGGATGACCTGCACGAGCAGCTCCTTGCCGCCCTGCAGCAACTCCGAGATCTTCTTGGCGCGCCCATTCTTCCCCTCTGGCTGAGCGACCTCGTCGACATACAAGAAACCGTTGCGCTCGAGACCGATGTCGACAAAAGCTGCCTCCATGCCGGCAAGCACGTTCTCCACGCGGCCCTTGTATATGTTGCCCACGAGAGACGTCTGCCCGGGCCGCTCGACGTAGAACTCGGCGGCCCTGCCGTCCTCGACCAAGGCCACGCGTGTCTCGAGACGTCCCGCCGAGACCAGAAGTTCTCTCATGATGCGCCGTCCGCCGAAGCACTCCCCAAAGAAGCACCTCTCATCAGTCGAGTTGCAGTTCCACCCGCTTGATGGACTCCACGATCAATCGTACTCCCGCCAGCCCGCCAAGCGCCTCGACCACACGCTCGGGCCGGGCGCTGCCTGAGGGTGTCACCGCGACGTGGTAGGAAAGTACGCACGTGCCGTCGGACTCAGGCACGACGGTGACGCGCCCGACATAGCGCTTCACGTCGACCGTGCGTACCTTGCCTTCGCGAGCCTCTACCACGGGCAGCTCGGCGGAGAGTTCGAAACGAGACGCCGCCTCCTTCAAGTCGCGGCACCGCCTGTCGTCGCTGCCCCCGGTCCGCCGAACCCGGACCTCGTAGACCGCGCCTCTGACTCTAGCCGGCACCGACTTCGCGTGAGCGTAGGGCTCGACCGAGAGCAAGGTCATGTGTGCGGGGAGCGCGCGAGACAATCGCTCCACAAGGTCGTCGGGTGCCGGCTCGGCCAACTCGAACTCGCAGAGTTCGCGCAGACCTTCCACGCCCACCGCCAGCGGCAGCGCCAGACTGAGAAGCGGCTTCGGCCGCATGCCGCCCGAAAGCGCCAACCTGCCTCCTGCCCGGCGCAACGCCCTTCGCAGGATCTCCGCGCGGTCGAGATGCCCGATGAACCTGCCCCTGCCGGTGACCGAGAAGGTGGCCACGTAGCGCCACCGGCACGGATCGCCGGCTCGGACGTCTGGGCCCTCGTCGGAGGAAACGACTGAGACCAGCTGCACGTCACCAGGCGACTCGAGCCCCATGCCCGCGGCGCTTCCGTCGCAGGCGCCGCACTGGCTGCACGCGTCCCAGCGACAGTCGGGGGTCACCTCTCCCCTCTGGGCTTTCTCCCACTCCTCCCACAGGAACTCACGCTCGACGACGCCCGAGATGACGTCCCAGGGCAGCGCCGCCTCGTGCGAGTAACCTGACGTCGCCATCTGCTCGGCCGTCGTGCCCACCGACGCGAACGCGCCCGACCAGGCCGAGTCGCTGAACTGCTCCGTCCAATTGTCGAACCGCGCTCCCAGCCTCCAGGCAGCTTCTATCACGCCCGCGGTCTCCTGCCCTCCGCGCGCCAACGCCGCTTCCAAGAAGCTTCTGTCGACACTGTGCAGGGCGACCCTGATGCCCGGCCTGCGCAGTCTCTCGCGCAGCAAGTCCTGCCGGCGACGGAGCGTGGACCGATCGGCCATACCCGCCCACTGGAAGGGCGTGAAGGGTTTCGGTATGAAGTTGTTCACGCTGATGTTGAGCTGCAGTCTGTTCCTGCGGTCGCCCAGCAGTTCCCGGCCCTTCTCTCGGATCTTGAGACAGAGGTCGGCGATGCCCTCGACGTCAGCATCGTCTTCGAGCGGAAAGCCGATCATGAAA
>JAKAHF010000447.1 GCA_021815245.1 Actinomycetes bacterium | reverse complement strand
ATCTGAGTAGGCGCCCATGTGGTAGACCTTGTAGAGGCCGGCCTTGCCCTCGAGGCAGTTGCGCGCGCCGGTGAGACCCCGCTGGGCCATCTGCGCCGAAGAGATGCCGTTGCGCACGGCCATGCCCGGGCCGAGCCGCTTGGTGTGCGCCCCGTCGGCCACCGACTGACCATTGCCCGAAGCCTGGTGATAGGCGATGCCTACGGCGTTTGTCATGGCCTCAGCGTCGAGACCGAGGATGCGCGCGGCCACGAACGCGGCCGTCATGGCGCCGTACAGGCTGGTGAGATGCCAGCCATAACCGTGGATGCTCTCGCCCGGCCGGGTGGCCAGACCACAGCGGCAGATGAAGTCGGTGCCAAGGGCGACCGCGGCTATGAAGTCGGGTCCGCTCAGACCACCCACATACTCGGCCATGGCGAGCGCCGTCGGGATCGCGACCACGCCCGGGTGCATGATGGCGTCCTCATGCACGTCGTCGAAATCGAGCGAATGGGCCATGGTGGCGTTGAGCTGAGCGGCGTTGGGCACCGGAAACTTGTCGCCGTAGCGGAAGATCGTGCTCTGAGGAGCTCCGCCCCATTCCTGCATGAGATCCCTGAGTTCGGCGATCGCGGCCTCTCCCGATCCGCCGAGGGCCACTCCGAAGAAGTCGAGCACCTGATCTTTGGTTATCTTGACGACCTCAGGAGGAAGGTCCTTGTACTGGACGCTCTGGAATGCCTCGACGAACAGCTGCGTCGCATCGGGTCTGGCCTCAACAGGGCTGGCGGTGGTCATAGCATCCTTTCTTTCCGTTGGGGTGCCGAGGACGCTCTATCGCGCCCGACCAGCGTGTCCTGGCAGCCGTGGTTTCACTGGTGGGGGGCCTCCTACGACAGCAGCGGCCGCGAAAGCGGGAAGTGCAGATTGACGGCCCCGAACATGGGACCGAGCTGGCGGCTCATCTCGGCTGAAACGGAGACCATGCGGCGGCCCAATTGGTGGGCCCGCTCTTCAGAAAACGTGCCGACGGCCACGAGAAAGGCGACGGCCCGCCGGCCGCTCGGAGTATCCGACGAGGCCACGTAGATGGCGGTGCTGACCGCGTTGAGCCCCGACCAGGTGGTGCCGAGGTTCATGCCGTAGCCGAACTCCCGAGCCTGCTCGACCTGCTGCCGCAGCACGTCGCGATCGATGCCCTCGCGATCGGTCTCACCGGCCTGGATGATCGAACTGCTGTTGAGACGCCGCTCGAACTCCTCGGGAGAGAGCGTGGCCAGGAAGGCCCGGCCGTGGGCGCCCCACGTAAGCGGATAGCGCTGGCCGACGTCGATGGCGATGTAGTTGCCACCGGGCGCATGCCGGCGGGCGACGATGAACAGCGTCTCGCCCGAGGCGATGCCCAGATGGAAACTGCAGCCGGTCTCAGCGGCCAGGTTCTCCAGAAAGGGGTAGACCGACTGAGCCAGGTCGGTGTTGTTGACCAACGCGCGGGTCAGCAACAGGATGTTCGGGCCCAACCGGTAGTTCTTCGTGCGTTCGTTGCGCGTCACCAGTCCCGCGTTGCGCAACGTGTTGAGGATCGCAAGCCCTTTGCTCTTGCTTATGCCGACCTCTTTGGAGAGCTCGGTGAGCGAGGCTTCGCCTCCCACGACATTGGCCAGCGCGAAGAGCAGGCGGATCGACTGGTCGACCGCGGGAACGAGCTGCAGGTACGAGCCCTTGCCGGCCTCGTCGGCAGGATCATCCGCAACTGGTTCACTAGGCGGTATCGAGTTCAGCATGGCGTCCATCCTATGTGGTTGACTGTCGTCTGTCAAGCCGTTGCTACGCATCACTTTGCGCCCCCCTGACACCCGTTCTGTGGACTAAACTCAGGGCCCCATTTTGACACGCAATCGTGCAGGCGCCACAGCCCGTGCACAGGTCGGAGTCCACCCGCACACAACCCTCCTCGGGGCTGATCGCTACGCACATGTTGTTCCAACAGTGGCCGCAAAGCGTGCATCTCTCTTGATCCCAGCGGGCGACCGCGGGCGTCACCGCGATGTCGGCCTCGTCGGAATACTCGATGTACGGCTGGCCAAGTCCGATCAACTCGTGGGCTCCGGCGTAGCCCTGCGCGCTTAGGAACTCGCGCAGGAAGGCGTTGCTCCGCCCCAGCAGGGTCGTTCCCTGCTCCATCACCGCGGTGCAATGCTGCGTGATGGTGGCCCCCAGCATCATGGCCTCGATGCAGTGCTCGGGCGTTACCAGACCGCCCGAAGCGGCGATATCGATGCCCGGAACGAACCTCGCCACGGCGGCGATGTCGCGGTAGCACGAACGCCTCATCCACGAACCCGAGGTGAGACAGAACGGGTTGCTCGCGGCGAACGGCCACGTGGGCCTGCCCCGGTCATAGATGTCGGGTGGAGCGATGCCGACGGCAGCCCCACCTACGTGAACGTACTTCGCCCCCGCGTCGCGCACCCTGCGGGCGAGACCGACTATGCGCGGAAAGCCCACCTCGGCCGAGAACTTCACTCCGACCGGCACGTCGACCACCGCGACGACGGCGCCCACCACCCGCTCGATCAGGTCGGGGTGCTCCACCATCAGACCGCCCTGCGAGTACGGTGGGAACCGTCCGTCGAGCGCGGCGTCGAGCGCATGACGCATGCCCGCCTGCAACGGACAGTGAAAGTTCACCTCAACGAGGTCGACTCCCAATCCCTCGCAGGCTCGAGCCGCGTCGACATAGGCGTCGGGCAGGCCTCCACAGCCGATGAGGCCACCCACGATCGGCACGCCGTCGGGGAGGTCGCGCTTCAGGTCGTCCACGAGCTTCGCTTGACTGCGCAAGATGGCCTTCTCGACCTCGATCGCCGGCGTGCCCGGGCCCGGTGAGACCGCGGAATAGAGACCCTCCAGCCCGTAGGGAGCGTCGCCTGTCTTCACGTTCATGGTGCGCTCGCCCCAGCCTCCGCGCGGACGAGCCGTGCCTGGTGGCGCCTCCCGCAGTACGGCCGCGAGCGTATCCTCGGCGAGATACGAGACGTTCAGCACGAGCGAGTTCGTGCCCGCCCGGACGAGGCGCCGCAAGAACCGCAGCCGCACCTCGTGCTCGCGGACCTCGTCGGGGTCGCGCCCACCGAAGTGACTGCCGCCGCCGATCGGCGCCAGCCCGATCGGCGAGCGAAACCGCACTCCGGCGAGAGTGACCTCCAGGCTGGGGGCACCGTCGTAGTGCGAAATAGCGTGGCGCGAATCTTCGTGGCGCACATTTTCATCGCGCGCGTCTGCCGTCATGGATCCTGCCTCATGTGACTCATCGCGAGGCGCAATTACGTGTTGCTCAGCCCAGGAATGCCCGCCGCACCAGGTCGTTCGACATGAGGTCCTCAACCTCACCCTCGAGCACCATCTTGCCGACTTCGATGACATAGCAGCGCTGGGCGACCCGGCTCACCAGACCGGCGTTCTGCTCCACCAGGAGCACA
>JAKAHF010000446.1 GCA_021815245.1 Actinomycetes bacterium | reverse complement strand
ATAGACTGCCCGCCAGCGCTGCGTTGGGACATCTCTTGCCGCGCACTATGGCGTGACACCGCCCATCGATCACCTGGGGCTCGACCTCGGTCGGGGTGTAGGTCGAATCGTCCTCGCTCATCTCGCTCTCCGACTTGATGTCGATCTTCCAACCCGTGAGGCGATTGGCCAGGCGCGCGTTCTGCCCGTCCTTGCCTATGGCGAGCGAAAGCTGATCGTCGGGCACCACCACAGTGGCCTCATACCGATCGTCGTCGAGGATCACCTCGCGCACCCGCGCCGGCGACAGCGACTTGGCCACGAAACGCGCCGGCTCTTCGTCGAACGGGATGATGTCGATCTTCTCTCCACGCAACTCCGAGACCACCATGCGTACACGCGAGCCCCGCGGCCCGACGCATGCGCCGACCGGGTCGACGCCCTCGCTGTGAGAGACCACAGAGATCTTCGACCGATAGCCCGGCTCGCGGGCGACCCCGACGATCTCCACCAGTCCGTCGGCGATCTCGGGCACCTCGAGCTCGAACAGCCGGCGCACCAACTCCTCGCTACGGCGCGACAAGATGATCGGCGGCTCCTTGGGGTTCTGCGAGACCTCTTTGATCACAGCCTTCAGACGCATGCCATGCTCGTAACGCTCGGTGGGCACCTGCTCGTTCTTGGGCAGGCGCGCCTCCACCCGGCCGAGGTCGACCAGAGTGTACCGGCTGTCGGATTGCTGCACGATACCCGTGACGATCTCGCCGATGCGGGTGGAATACTCGTGGTAGACGATGCCCTGCTCCGCCTCACGTATGCGCTGGTAGATGACCTGCTTGGCCGTTTGCGCCGCAATGCGGCCAAAATCGTCAGGAGTGATCTCCTGCCTCTCGGCGATCGACGTGTCGATCTCGGTCTCTTCGTCCTCGATCTCGGGTTCTTGTCCCGGCGGGAAGATGAGCTCGAACACTCTGATCTCCCCATTGTCGCGATCGATCTTGACCTCGGAGAACGGCACCGCATGGGGCGTCTTCTGGTAGGCCGAATGGAGGGCGTCCTCGAGCGCTTCGATCAACAGGTCGAAGGGTATGTTCTTCTCCTTTTCGATCTGGCGAAGCGCCTCGATCGTTTCCTTATTCATCCCTTCCCCCTATCTGAACTCATATATCAAGTGGGCGTTCGAGATCTGTGCCAGTGGGATCTTCACCTCACGCCCGGCGTCTCTGACGACTATCTCTTCCGCACACACTTCCTGCAGGATCCCCTGCCAGACCTTCGCGCCTTCGACCGGCGTCTTGGCCCTGACGTACACCTTCTTGCCCACTTGGGCTTCGAAGTGGCTGCGTTTCCTGAGCGGCCGGTCGAGACCCGGAGAACTCACTTCGAGCGTATACCCGTCCTCGAACAGGCCGGCTTCGTCTATCGCATCGCCGACCACAGCCGAGACCCGGCCACACAACTCGTGCGTCACACCTCCCGGATGGTCGACGTACAAGCGGACGATCTTCAGCCGCCTGTTGCCGAGTTCCTCCAGGAGAACCAACTCAACGTTTTCGACCTCACGATCGACGACCTGCTGGACCCATGCTTCCGAGAGCGCCACAATCTCTCCCTCAAGTAAAACAAAAGTGGGCTCATCCGCACCCACTTTGGTCACAGCTTGGTTTTGTCAGTTGCTCCGCGCATTATAACACGTCGCCGCTCGGCCCCACAAGAAAGCCACTATGCGGCGGGATAGTTATGTAGGCCCACTGAACGAACGAGAACCGTGGGAGCGGGCTTCAAGCGTGTCGGTGGGCCCCCCGGCCGCGCATCAGCGGGCAGCCTCCAGCAGCTCCTTCACCCGGGCGGCGCAGCCCTCCACGAGCACGTCTTCGCGCTGTCCTCCGGCTCGCGATTCGACCTCGACGATGCCCTCGCCTGCCTTCTTGCCGACCGTCACCCGCACCGGACAACCGATCAGCTCGGCGTCGGCGAACTTGAACCCGGGGCGCTCATCGCGGTCGTCCCACAGCACCTCCCAGCCCTCGGCCGACAGCGAATCGTGCAGCGCGGACGCGACCGTCGTCTGCCCGTCGTCTTTCATCTGCACCTGTACCAGGTACACGTCGAACGGCGCGATGGCTTTGGGCCAGATGATGCCCTTCTCGTCGTGGCTCTGTTCGACGGCGGCAGCCGCGATCCGGCCCAACCCTATGCCGTACGAACCCATAACGATGTTGCGCTCCTGGCCTGCCTCGTCGAGCACGTTCGCCTCGAGCGGCTTCGAGTACTTGGTGCCGAGCTTGAAGATGTTGCCCACCTCGATGCCCTGCTTGACCTCGAGGGGCGCTCCACAGTCCGGACAGCCGTCGCCTTCCTGCGCCTCGCGCAGGTCGGCATACTCGGGCTCGAAGTCACGACCGGGCACGACGCCCAGCAGGTGGGTGTGGGCCTTGTTCGCGCCCGCCGCGTACTCGCGCGTGCCGGTTCCCACGCCGGTCGGGCGCAGAGTCTCGTCGGCCACGATGCGTAAACCGCGGGCACTCTGGCCCACCGGACCCACGAAGCCAACCTCGGCGGCGGTCGCTTCCAGCACTTCTTCGGCGTGCGCTGGACGTACTTCGGACTTCAGATACCTGCTGAGCTTGCTCTCATGCAGACTATGGTCGCCCCGCACGAGAACGAGCACCGGCTTCTCGCCGGCCATGCATACGAGGGCTTTGATGAGCGAAGCCGGCGATATGCCGAGAAACGCCGAGACCTCGTCGATAGTACGTTGCTCGGGAGTCGACACTTCCACCGGCGCGGCGTGCGTCGCTCCCGCGATCCCCTCGACGGGTACATCTTCAGGATGGCGTGCGACCGAGCGCGCCAATTCGACGTTGGCCGAGTATCCGCATGTCTCGCAGAGAGCGATGCGATCCTCCCCCGCGGCGGCCGGCGCCGTGTACTCATGCGCCTGAGCCCCACCCATGAAGCCGCTGTCGCTCTCCACCCGGTAGAACTCGATGCCACACCGGCTGAAGATGCGGTCGTAGGCGCCGATGTGCTTCACGTAGCTGGCTTCGAGTCCGGCCTCGTCGAGGTCGAACGAATAGGAGTCCTTCATGATGAATTCCCGCACTCGCAGGATGCCGCCCTTGGGCCGCGGCTCGTCTCTGAACTTGAGCTGGATCTGGTACCAGATCTGCGGAAGGTCACGATACGACCGAAGCTCCCTGCCGGCCAGCCAGGTGAAGGTCTCCTCGTGTGTCATGGCGAGCACCATGCTGCGGTCACCCCGGTCTTTCAACCGGAACATCTCGTCGCCGATGGAGTCGTATCGGCCCGATTGCTGCCATACGTCGGCCGGATGAAGGGTGGGCATCGACAGTTCGACGGCGCCGATAGCTTCCATCTCCTCACGGATGATGCGACGCACGCGCTCGAGGACCCGCCAGCCCAGCGGCAGCAGGATGTAGATGCCCGATGCGAACTGGCGGACGAATCCGCCCCGCACCATCA
>JAKAHF010000445.1 GCA_021815245.1 Actinomycetes bacterium | reverse complement strand
GGCAACCACTACAACGACACGGTTGCGCATATCGGGACGTTCGACGACGACACCTTCGGACCGACGGATGAGAACGGCAACATTGCCATCGGACCATGGAGCCAGGCCCCAGGAGACTGGGGGGTCTAGCGCGTGGTTGCGAGTGTCGGCGAAGTGCTGTCGAACCAAGCCGTGATCCAGTGGGTCTACGATGACACGTGGTCGCTGGTCAACGGCCTCGACATCGACGGTGCGCTCCCGCTCTCGTGGGAGTACGGGCCGAATCTCGTCGAGGGCACCAGCGGTCTCACAACCGTAAGGGTGTTCGCGGGATTCACGCCATGGAACGGCCGTTCGCTACTCGTGTATGCCGCACCTGGTGGCAACGCGATGAGCCAGGCTCGTACCTACGTGGAGAGCAGCGACCTGACGATCAATCTGTCGAGCGCTCTCGGGCAGGCCTTCTTCGTCAACGCGAGCAATAGCAGCAACTCCGACGGCAGACCCAACTGGGTCTACGACGTGGCTCCATAGGCAGGGAGCCACGACAGAAGCTCCGGATGACCGGATCTGAGAGAGGGCCCGCTCCGGCGGGCCCTCTCTTTAGCGCGCGCAGCGATCCCTCGACTCCGAGGCCATAGCTGCCGATTGTAGTGTTATGGTTGAGGTATTACTCATCGACGAGGTTCGAAGGATTCCGCCCGAAAGCAGAAGGGATGGCGCCGACCAAGGGAGGAGTAATGCCACGCTGCGACGAGATGCGAGAAGGAGAGCGGTACTACTGCGAGCAATGCGGTCTCGAGATCGAAGTGGTCGAGGAGTGCAGCCACGACGAGGGAGAAGAGGCCGGGGAGACATGCCGCGCGGAGGAGTTCGTCTGCTGCGGGGAACCAATGACTTTGAGAGAGGACTGAGACTGCGCGTCGCGGGCTTCCGGCCTGCGTCGCAGCCGTCAGCCGTCTGTCCCATAGTGCGGAGCGAAGGATTACTGCGGCCAATCGCCGAACATCGTTATGCCGTTCGCCTCTATCGGCCAGCACGGGCTCGGGGTCGTCCGGCGGGCATTTCTCACTCGCTGAGGAGGGGCGGCAATCATGAGTAACACGATCACACGGGGCGCGCACAGGCGGGCAGCCATCATCGTCGGCGCGCTCGCTCTCGTCGTCATGGGCTTTCTACTGTTGCCAGGTCTCCCTGCGGCCGACGCAGTGACGTTGCAGCCCCTGACCGTCGCCGAGCTGACGGGCTACTCGGATGTTGTCGTCGTGGCGAGGGTCGTCGCGACATCGAGCCGCCATACGGCCGGTGATACTGGTTCTTCGCGCCTGGGATCGGTCGATACGCTCGTGCGGCTCGAAGTGCTCGAAGCGCTCAAGGGATCGTCGCCGGACGAGCGCCTGCTCGTGCTGCCGGGGGGCACAGCGGCCGGCGTGACTATGACGGTCGACTACGTTCCGGCTTTCGCTGTGGGGGAGACGTGCGTGCTCTTTATCGACGAGCAGGGTCGTATAGTGGGTGGTCCACAGGGCAAGCTCGTCGTCCTTGGCGCAGAGGTGCCCGCATTGGGGATGTCGCTCGCTCGTCTACAGAACTGGGTGAGGACCGGGGATGCCGGCGACCCTGGCCAGAGCGGGGTGGGGCACGAGCTCTTCGTGAAGAGGGACCTGTACGCCACCTCTGAGTGGCCTCTCATCGACAGCATCTCGCCCGGATCGGGATCGGCAGGTACGAATACCCGGGTGACGATCAAGGGCTCGGGATTCGGAGAGAAGCAGGGCACCGGCGGTGTCAACTTCTGGTACGGCAATCTTGGGCATGCCACCATCTCGGCTCCGGTAGTCTCATGGAGCGACACATCGATCGTCTGCGTCGTGCCCACCGCGATCATCGACGGATACAGCGGATCGGCGGGGAGCGGCCCGGTGACGGTCGTCACGTCAGCCGGTCTTACGAGCAACAACTACGACTTCCACGTCACGGTCAGCTACAGCGGCTCGCGTTGGGGCACCGCCGGTTTCACCTACAGGGTGAACGCGAACACGTCGGACACGCCCGACGAGAAAGCCATGATCGACGCGGCTGCCACTACCTGGAACAGCGCCTCGAACTTCAGGTTCAATCAAGGGGGATCGTGCACTACGACCTCCAAAGCCGCCGACGGTCACAACGATATCTTCTTCTCGACCTCCAGCCTGCCCGCGGGCGTCCTGGCCATGGCTACCGTGTGGAGTGATGCCGCCAACCTCTCAGTCATCCTCGAGGCCGACATCACCTTCAACGACAGCGCTTCTATGCCGCTCTGGGGCGATGGCAACAGTGGCACCGTCGATGTGCAGGCCGTGGCGCTCCACGAACTTGGCCACACACTCGGCCTTCTTGACGTGTACGGTCCGAACGACCGCGGCAAGGTCATGTACGGCATAGAATCCGACTTCTCGATCTCTCCTCGGTTGCTGAGCGACGACGACATGGCCGGCGCGGCATACATCTACGGTGGAGGCTCCGGTGGTGGCGGGGGCGACGATAGCGGGGGCGGCGGCGACGACGACTCGGGCAGCGACTCACACCTGTTCTCAGATCTGAGTCCCGAGAATCCCTACTTCGCCGCGATCACCGATCTGGCCGGGCAGGGCATCATCACCGGTTTCAGCGACGGCACGTTCAGGCCCGACGACAGTGTCACCCGGCAACAGTTCGCGAAGATGATCGTTCGGACGCTTGGGCTCGAGGTGACTGGTGACGAGGTTAGTCCGTTCACAGACGTCCTCGCGCAGACAGGGGTCGATCCGTTCTACCCGTCGAAATACGTGGCGGTTTGTGCGGCAGCCGGCATCACCACCGGCAAGACCGAAAGCACATTCGCTCCAAAAGAGAGCATCACACGTCAGCAGCTCATAACGATGGTCGCTCGGGCCGCCCATCTGACAGACGCGGCCGCGAGCTACCGGCCCGAATTCATGGCCGGGCAGTTCTCCCTACCCGAGCACTATGAGAACGCTGTCAACGCCGAATACGTGGGCCTGCTCGACGGGCTGATAGGGGTAGGGCCCGGATACGACTTCAAGAAGCCCTCGACTCGCGCCGAATGCGCCCAGCTGCTGAGCGTGATGAGGCAGGAGCAGCCCAAGGAGGGACAGAGGGTCGTGTTCGCCGACGACTTCTCGGGCAGGGAAGCCGGGTGGCCGGAGTTCCAGTGGCCCGATTGGCGCTGGCTGATCGATTCCAACACGGGTCTGTACTCCGCGTCGATCGACACGGCGAGCACGTTGGTGTTGTCGTGTCTGCAGGAGGAGCGCGGCGCCTGCTCGGTCGAAGTCGACGCTCACTGCACCTCGGCTTCCGACGAAGTGACATACGGCATCGCCTTCAGGGTCTCGTCGGACCTCGGCAGCATGTACGGCTTCACCGTGTCGAGCAAGGGCTCGTGGGAGGTCTGGAGGAGGACGAACGGCATCTGGGGCGCCAAGGAGTCGATCGCGGGCAAGACC
>JAKAHF010000444.1 GCA_021815245.1 Actinomycetes bacterium | reverse complement strand
GGCCAGACGATCGCCGTGAAGAGCGCGCCCCCACACCGCATGGGGCTGGCCACATCGACCTTCTTCCTGTTCGCCGACATCGGCGTTGGCGTGGGGCCGCTCCTCACCGGACTGATCGTCGCATCCATCGGCTACCGGAGCACCTTCGGGGTGCTCGCGGGTGTCGTGGCCGCATCGCTTCTGCTGTACCACGCATTGCACGGCAGACGGGCATCCAAACCGGCGACGGCTTGGCACGATACGAAGTAAACTCTGTCAAATCCGGCCCATTTTGGGCGGAGGCAGGCATAAGCAGAACGAAAGCCTTGGTATGACAGAGAAGTACACGTTCCTAGATTTCACTACAGCCGTCACTGAGTTGCTGAGCGAGCGCCAAGGCAAGCCGACCGACCGGGTTGACCTTCGACCCGTCTTGAGCCAAGTCGAGGGATACACCTACGAAGCGCTCCGCCTCATGCTGAAGGGCAAGCGGACACTCAAGATGGAGGCCATCGAAGGCATCTCCGCCGTCCTCGGCGTGTCGCCCCACTACTTCCTCGAGTACAGGATCATGTGGGCCGCGCAGATGGCCAAGCGCCATCCCAGACTGGGCGAGATCCTCTATGACATCGCGCTGCACTTCGTGCAGATCGAAGAAGGGCGTGTCGGCGCCGGCGAGGCGTGACCGTCGGGTAGCATCCTGCGCACGGTCCGGGCCGCGCAGACCGGTCTCACTCCGGAAGCTTGACTCCCTGCCGCACGAGACTCGCCCGTAGCTCGGCGTAGTCGACCCTACGCGGTTCGATGCCGGCCTTGACCGCCAGCGCCGCCGCGGTGCCGGCCGCCTGCCCGTAGGCGACGCAGTGCGGGATGATGTTGAACCATTGATTGACGCTCGCCTTCGACGAGAAAGCCCGGCACGCGACCAGGAGCCCGTCGGTCTTGAGCGGCACGAGGCAGCGAAAGGGTATGCAGATCGAGGGATGCTTCGCCGAGATCTCGCCGTTGTCGTTGTTGGCGAGAACGATGATGGTGTCGTCGAAGACCTCGTCGGAGACCATG
The DNA here is from genome assembly GCA_021815245.1 of Actinomycetes bacterium. The sequence continues at coordinate 2,427 of JAKAHF010000444.1, read as the reverse complement.
TCGCGATCGGTGAGCACATACTCGCCGATGACCCGCCGCCCGCCTTGCGTGCCGACCTGGGGAGCCGTCTGCATCAAGAAGCACTTCTCGCAACCAGGCACGTTGCTGCGAAGAAACTCGTAGGTGATCTGGGCCCCCGTCCTGCCGAGCAGGCTCCAGCGGGTGAGTTCTTCGACGTCCATGGCGTCGGAAGCCACGTCTTTCACCCACATCGGATGGAACCAGAGCACTCCCTCCTGATTGGTCAGAAGGCCCTTGAAGAAGAACGAGTGGCCGCCCTTCGTCGCCAGATCTTGCATGAGCGCCGCGAACTCGTCGGGGCGCGATCTTCTGAACTCCTCGAGGCGGGCGGTGTCGACGTTGGCGATCCAGTAGCTGAAGGCCAGAGCCGTGCGGAAGTTGCTCTGCAGCTCGTCGTCGAACGCCGCTCCCGCGCCGACGAAGATGTCGCCGTCGCCCGTCGAGTCGATGACCACCTTGGCGAGGATCGCCTGTCTGCCCGACTTGCTCTCGAAATACACGCCCTTGACGGCGTTGCCCTCCATGATCGGCCGCACGCCCCACGAGTGGAGCAGCAGATCGACCCCGGCCTCGACTACCATGTCGTTCAACTCGGCCTTGAGCACCTCGGGATCGAGCACCGCCGTGTAGAGCAGCCGTTCTTTTCCACCGAGGTTGGGGTCCTTTCGTACGTAGAACCAGCCCATGTTGGCCGTCAGGTAGGGCTCGATCACCGCGGCGTCGGTCGTGCCCCAGTCGGCTTCGTCGGGGCAGAAGGCCGCGTTTTTGGCCTTCATGCGGTCGATGATCTCCTGGTTGAGGCCGTGGATGTGCTGCCGTCCGCTGATGTCGCTGAGGTTGGGGATGATGTTCACCAGCCCACCGCTCGCCATGCCGCCCAGGTGGCCATAGCGCTCGATGAGCACGGTCCTCGCACCACACCGCGCGGCGGCCACGGCCGAGGCGAAACCACCCGGTCCGCCGCCGACCACGACCACGTCGGCTTGGCGTACTACCGGTATCTCACGCGCCGGCTCGACGATCGTCTTTGTTTCGGGATGTGGCGTCATACGAGCACCTTGTCATAGACCGGGCAGTTGCATATGTGCGATCGTAGCATTCGCCACGCCCAAAGCCCTATCATGAGTGGTCAGGGTGAGGATCGCACCAGCGCTCGCAGTCAATCTAGCCGGGGAGTGATGAATGTGAGAGTGCTCGTGGCCGAGGACACTCGTGTTCCGAGAATGGTCTTGCTGTCTACCCTGACCAAGTGGGGCTACGACATCATCGTTGCGCATGACGGCACAGAGGCCTGGAACGAGCTGCAGAAGCCCGACTCGCCGTCGCTGCTCATCCTTGACTGGGAGATGCCGGGCATAGACGGCATCGAGCTATGCCGTAGGATACGGTCGAACGAAGAAGCCACGCCTCACTACATCATTCTGCTCACCGGTCGCGACAGCACAGCCGATCTGGTGGCGGGTCTCGACGCCGGCGCCAACGACTACGTGACCAAACCGTTCGCCCCCGCCGAATTGCAGGCGCGAGTGGAGGTCGGTCGCAGATACGTCGAACTGCTCGAGGAGCTCACCGCTTCCAAGCGCGCGCTCGAGCATCTCGCCAGAACCGACTCCCTGACCCAGACCTTGAACCGAGGGGCGATCATGGAGCGACTCGACGAAGAGGTCGCCAGAGCGAAGCGCAACGACTCGACCCTGGGGCTCGGCATCTTCGACGTCGATCACTTCAAGCGCGTGAACGACACCTACGGCCATGTGGCGGGTGACGAGACACTCCGCGAAGTGGTGAGGAGGGTGGCCGAGACGACACGTCTGTACGACGGACTCGGTCGCCTGGGGGGAGAGGAGTTCCTCATGATCCTCCCCGGGGCCACGCCCGAGGACGGGCAGGCGGTGTTCGAACGGGCCCGGCAGGCCGTATGCGCCTGTTCAATCGATTGCAGCGGCAGGCAGATCGACGTGACGATAAGTCTCGGCGGCGCGATAAGCGGCGGAGACGAGTCGGCCGACGAGGTGATGGTGCGCGCCGACGAGGCGCTCTACAGGGCGAAGCAGCGGGGCAGAAACCGCGTCGAGATGGCCGAGAGCCCCGCAGGGCCGAGGGCCGGCTAGGACACGAGCCGGCGACGGCCCCCCGCGGGAGCGCCCGGGGCAGCGCAGCGCGCTTCTTCGACGCCCTTCTGCCGCCGTCAGAGACCTACTCCTCAGTAGGTGGTCGTTGCGGGCGTGATCCTCACTGCCTGATGCCGCTGACCGAGCACATGCCGACCCCGCCCGTGCCGTCGTTCTGAGCCCACGTGCCGGGATCGGAGTCGACCACCGTGTACTCACCCGCAGGGATGACGATATCGGGGTGCACGGTCCAATAGGCGTTGGGCACTCCCCCCTGTCCGTCGCTGCCCGTGGC
>JAKAHF010000443.1 GCA_021815245.1 Actinomycetes bacterium | reverse complement strand
CTCCACGTTGATCGCGACCGCCGGCGTCTTGTCGCCCGCCCCGACCTGGCACCAGCCGGCGATGTGAAAGACGCCGTCGACAGCGGCCATGGGCTCCCGCAGCGACGCCCGGTCGGTGATGTCACCCCGGGTGAGCAGCACCCTAGGATGCTGCAGCGGGTCATCCGGGCCCGTGGCGGCCCTTGTCTCGTCGCCGGCGGCTTTCACCTTCGCCGGATCGCGCACGAGCGCCGTCACCTCGTGACCCGCCTCGGTCAGCTGTCGAACCGTCTCGGCGCCTATGAAACCCGTCGCCCCCGTGACCAGGTAGCGCATCTCTCACCCGTCCCTTCCAACGTGCCCGCGAACGCAAAGTCACTTCCTCCAAATGTAGCCGAGGCCGGCCGTACGTGTCATCACCGCATTGACTATGGCGAACCTACAGAAGCTTGCCTACGACGGCGCGAATCCACGATATGATGGTGTCCGCTCCGGCAAAGGATTGCGTCTCAAGGGGGGGTCCCATGGGTGTACGTTCCGGTGGTGTCGCGCGGTCGAATCGGCGCCGCTGCAGTCTCGTCAAACTGACGGTAGCGGCTGTCATCGTGATCGCGGTGATGGTCTCGATCGCGTCGTTCGCCTTGGCGGCCGCGCCCAGCTTTCCCGATGTCCCCGTTACTCACCCGTACTACGTCGCCATCACCGATCTTGCCTCCCGGGGCGTAATCGGCGGATACCAGGACGGCACCTTCGGTCCTGACAACCCGGTGACGCGTCAGCAGTTCGCGAAGATGATCGTGCTGACCGGAGGCTATCCCGTCTCGGAGGACGATGTCTGCGCCTTCACCGATGTCGAGACGGGCGACGCGAGCACCTTCTTCCCCGACAACTTCATAGCCGTTTGCGCGGCCAAGGGCATCACCAACGGCACCAGCCCGACGACGTTCAACCCGTCGGGCAAGATCACCCGCTTCCAAGTGGTGAGCATGGTGGTGCGCATGGCCGACAACCTGCAGCCGGGCCTGCTTGCGGCTCCCCCCGCCGATTGGACCGGCAGTGCCGCGTGGGCGGGCGACCCCAACCACAGCGCGAACGCCGCCAGGGCCGAGTACAACCAACTACTCGTCGGCCTCGATCTCGCAACACTGAGTCCTATCGGCACGATGAGCCGTGGAGAAGTCGCCCAGGTGTTGCACAACCTGCTGGCCAAGCTGGCGCCGGCGACCACCACGACGACCTGGGGCACGACCACCTCGACCACGATCCCGACCACAAGCTCGACGACCACCAGCTCCACAACAACCACCACTGATGGTCCCCGCACATGGAAGAAGATCAACGTTGCCGGAAGCACGCCTCCCGCGCGTGCGAATCAGGCAATGGTCTATGCGGGAACCACCGGCAAGGTGATCATGTTCGGGGGAGAAGACCTCTTCAGATTCTTCAAGGACATCTGGTCGTTCGACCCCTCCGCGGGCACCTGGACCGATCTCACCCCCTCAGGGAATCTCCCGGCCGGACGCGTGGGCTGTGCGCTGGCGTACGACCCCGACTCGAACAAATTGATTCTCTTCGGCGGGGTGGCCGGTGACGAATACGACAACTTCTTCAACGACACCTGGTCATTCGACATCGCCTCCCGCACATGGACGAACCTGCAACCGAGCGGGTCTCCATCGGTGCGCGCCGGGCACTGCATGGTGTACGATCCGGCCACCCGCAGAGTGATCATGTTCGGCGGGTCTGGGATGGGAAGCACTCTGAACGACACGTGGGCGTACGATCCGGCCGCGAACAGCTGGACCAACCTTCGCCCATCCGGTGAGCTGCCATCGCCGCGTGACAGCGGCTCCATGGTCTACGACAAAGCGGCGGGCAAGATGATCCTGTTCGGGGGACTGGGCGACGGCTACACGTACGATGACCAGACCTGGGCCTTCGATCCGGTGGCCGACAAGTGGCAGAACCTGCACCCGGCCAAATCTCCAGAAGGGCGCGTCGGACACTCCATGGCCTACGACGAAGCCGCCGCTGAGACGATTCTGTTCGGGGGGATGCGACTCACTGACGATACTCTCGACGTGTTCGGAGACACTTGGGTATACAACTCCGCCATCAACAGCTGGACGAACGCAAGTTCTGTTGCCGGTAGCCCCAACGTAAGAGGCGGACATGCCATGGTCTACGACCCGGTGAGCAGCAAGACGATCCTCTTCGGGGGCAGTTTCGTGGTCATCTACCTTGGCGACACCTGGAGTCTCGGCCGCTAAGGACCGGCGAGCGAAGACAGGCGGAGAGTAGGGGCGGCTCGGCCCGCGACTCAGGTAGTCACGCCGGCTTGAGCCGCCGCGGTCCATTCGACGCTCACCCGGGTGCCTTCGCCCTTGCGGGAGTGCACCTCCAGGCGCGCCCCGATGGCCTCGGCCCGTTCGGACATGATGTTCAGACCTAGGTGATCGCCCGAAACGCCGTCGGTGTCGAAACCGGCGCCGTCGTCTTCGACGACCAGTCGCACCCAGCGCGCGACGTCTTCGCCTTCGCACTGAAGGGCAACGCGTCCCTCAGTGGCGCCGGAGTGTTTGGCCACGTTGTTGAGCGCCTCCTGGGCGATGCGGTAGAAGTTGATGCGCACGTCGGGCGAAAGGCCGGGGCAGGGTTGCAGGTCGATCTCGAGCGGCACGCGCGCCCGCCCCGTGATCGCCTCGGCCAAGTGACGCAGTAGGTCGGGCAGATCGGTGCCGGCCAGCGCGGCCGGACGCAGCTCGAGCAGCAGCATGCGCATCTCGGCCAGTGCTCCCCGGGTGAGTTGTCGCAGTTCGTCAAGTCGGCGTCTGCCCTCGTCGGGGTTCTTCTGGTAGGTGCGGGGCAGCACTTCGGCGATGAGACTCGCCGAGAACAAGGTCTGGCTCACGGCGTCGTGCAGGTCGCGGGCGAGCCGGTTGCGCTCGGCCGTGGTCGCCGACTCTTCGGCCTTCTCGAAGAGGCTGGCGTTGTCGACTGCCATGGCGATCTGGCTGCCGACGGCCGCGAGTAGGTCGAGCCCCTCGGGCGAAGGTCTGTCCTCAGCGGCGCTGACCAGCGTCAAGGCTCCCAGTAGCCTTCCCTTCGCGCTGAGTGGCACGTCTATGAGCCGGGCGGACCCGGAGCCGCCGCCAACGAGCGCTCGCAGCTTCGACGTCGCCAGGTCGGGGATCTCGTTCACCAGCGGGCGGGGATCGGATTCTGTCAGCCACGAGTCGAGGTCGGCGGCGGCGAGAGACGAGAGCAGCGGGAGCGCCTCGGCCGAAACGCCGCGCGCGGCGGCCACGCGCGGTTGCTGCTGACCGCGGCGATCGGAGGGCAGTACGAGGGCCGCGCCGGCGGCGAAGCCGAGGTCGCCAAGGATCTTCGCGAGAGCGTCGTCGAGGATGCGCTCCAAGTCGAGCGACTGGCTGACCACGGCGGCGATGGCGTTCAGCGTGGCGAGTTCCTGGGTCCGGGCCGCGACCCGCTGG
>JAKAHF010000442.1 GCA_021815245.1 Actinomycetes bacterium | reverse complement strand
GAGGAGCAGGTCGTCCTTGTCCCTTCTCGCCACCTTGAGGAGCACCCCCAAGGCAAGCATAGCAATGGACAACCGCGGCTAGCCCGGGCCTTTGGCCCGCCGTCCGCTGGAAGTTCCCCCACTCGACTGGCCGAGGCTGGTAAAATGGATGCGCAGCTCTCCTGAAGGGATGTCAGAACATGGGTCCATCCGTCGGCGACCGGGCTCCCGACTTCCATCTCCCGGCCACGGGCGAGAAGGAGACGCTCTCCCTCGCAGACTTCCATGGCCGTCCCCTCGTGGTGCTCTTCTATCCGCTCGACTTCTCCGGCACCTGCACCCAGGAGTTGTGCAGCGTGCGCGACGGCCTTGCCACGTATGCATCGCTCGGGGCTGACGTGATCGGCGTCTCCGTCGACTCGCTCTATGCCCACAGGGCCTTCGCCGAGAAGGAGCACCTCACGTTCCCGCTCCTCGCCGACTTCATGCGGGAGATGTCCCGGGCCTACGGCGTCCTCGACGAAAAGCGCAACTTCGCGAAGCGCTCGGCCTTCGTCATCGACCGTTCCGGCCTCATCCGGTACCGGTCCGTCTCCGACGACCCCTCCGTGCTGCCGGACTTCGACGCGGTCAGGTCCGCCCTCAAGGCGGCCTCCTGACGAGGGACGCGAAAGGCCCCGCAGCTCTCGCTGCGGGGCCTTTCATTGCGGCAGGTCTTAGAACCTGGGACGGGGCTCGCGGGCCTTGGCCTCATTGACGACGATGGTACGGCCGCCCCACTGGGCACCGTTCATCGCCTCGATGACAGCCTCAGCCTTGTCGGAAGGCACCTCCACGAACCCGAAGCCCCTTGAGCGACCGGTCTCACGGTCCGAGATCACACGGGCCGAGATCACCTCGGCACCACTGTGCTCACTGAAGACCTGGGTAAGCTCGCCGTTCTCAACGCTCCACGGAAGGTTACCGACAAACAGGGTCTTGGTCACACGTCACACTCCCACACAACAGACTTGCATGGGAGCGGGACGGATCTGGTCCATTCTCGAACCCCACATGCATCGAGCATCATAGCACCTGGAGGGCGGGCGCGCAAGGGCCGCGCCCACCCAAAATGTAGCTCGTCAGTGATTATGTCCTCCCATAACTCGTCTGTGAGAATGTCCCCTCATGAGCGAGGAGACGATCACGGTGACCAAGGACGAGGTGAAGCGGCTGCACATTCTGGCGAAGGTGCAGGAGGGCTCGCTCACGATGCGTGAGGCAGCTGCGGTCGTAGGGGTGACGGTGCGCCAGCTGAGGCGCCTTCGTCGACGGGTGGAATTTATCCGGCCAATCTGTCCGAAGGCTCTGGAATGCTCGCTGGATCGTTGATTTTGGGATGGTGAGGGACAGTCAATCCTTTGAATCGGTGGGTTCGTCATCCTTCGTGTCTTCCGTCGGTAGCGGTTGACCGCCGTGCTGCGCAAACCAGAGGGCGATGCGGCGCAGACGATCGATCGCGCGCCTGGGGCGAGAGACGGCGTGGTGCTCACCGGGGTAGATGATCAGCTCCGTCGACACGCCCCGCTTCTTGAGGGTGAGGTAGAGTTGCTCGGATTGGTCGACAGGGCAGCGCCAATCCTGCTCTCCTGCCAAGATCAGCAGAGGCGTACGAATATGCTCTGCCCCGGAGGCCGGAGACATCTTCAGGTATCGTTCACGGTTTTGCCAAGGCACGCCGGCGTCGTTCTGCCACTGAATGTGAGAGTCGTCCGGGCCGAAGGTGGAGCTATAATCCCAAAGCCCGTGTTCGCTGGCCGCCGCTCGGAAGCGATCGGTGTGCCCGACCGCCCAGTTGGTCATGATGCCGCCATACGAAAAGCCCGTGCAGTACAGTCGTTCAGGATCGGCCCAGCCACGGCGAACCATCTCGTCGATGCCGGTCATCAGGTCGTCGTGTTCGAGCGGACCCCACCGGCCTTGGATCGTGCGACAGAACTCCTCGCCATAGGACAGTGAGCCGCGGTAGTTCACCATCAGCACAAGGTAGCCGAGGTCGGCCCAGTACTGCCGCTCAAAGTCGAACCACGGCATGTCGAGCCATTGGGGACCGCCGTGGAGCACCGCGAGCAGAGGCAACCTGCTCGGATCACCGGAGACTTGCGGAGGTACGATGACGAGTCCTTCGATCGACAGCCCGTCGCTGTCGCGCCACTCGATCCAGCGGTAGTAGCCTAGATGTCGCTCACCGAGCCAAAGGGCGTTGGGTGATATGAGAGGCTTGTCCTGGAGGCCCGTCTCGCGCAAGGATGTCAACGTCCAACCGGTCTCGGGTCGGTCGATGGCTGCAACCACGCTGCCTCCACCGCAGCCGAACGCGACAATCGTGGACTGGCGGTCCTGAGGTGCGAGAATTCTCAACCCGCCGTCGACTCCCCACTCAACCAGACGCTTCTGGCCGTGATCGAGCACAAGCCCCAACACCTTCGATGCATCCCGCCAGGAAAGTCGTTCGGCCGGCCCAGGCAGTTCGGTCGCCAGCCGACGCGCCGCCTTCGTCCGAAGCGGCACTGGGTAGCAGCGGGCTGCTACCACGGGATCGGCGACAGGCCCTTCGGCAACGATGCCGCCGACGCTTGCGAAACCCGCGCCAATCGACTGTGCAAGGGAGCCGGTCGGCTCAGCGGCTGCGACGTCGACCACCAGCGGGTACGCGAACGAACTGAGGTTCTCCGGCTCGACCGGAGAGGTGAACGCGACGCGCGAGCTGTCGGGTGACCAGACCGGACCTTCTGCCCGCACATCACCGAATGTCAGTCGACGCAGATCGCTGCCGTCAGGTCGCATCAGCCAGAGGTCGAGTCGAAGGTTGTTATCAGGGTCGCCGGTGCGATTCGAGGTGAAGAGGATCCATCCGCCGTCCGGCGACCATAGGGGATGCGTCTCGCTGGCCGGTCCCCCGCTGATCTGCTGCACAGCCCTCGTCGCCACATCCAGGGTGAAAAGGTGTGTACGCACGTCGTCGAGATAACCCTGGCCGTCCTCCTTGTGCTGCGTGCGGCGCAGCACCCAGGGGCCTGGTGAATCCTTGTCGCGCCGACGCTTGAGGTACTTGCGCTGTTCGTCGTCCGGCACGCGACTACAGAATACAATCCGATGAGCGTCGGGTCCCCAGGAGAACTCTTCAACGCCTTCTTCGATACGTGTCAGCTGACGAGGTTCGCCGCCATGGGCGAGATCGAAGAGCCAGATCTGGTTTTTGGGCTCAGACTCGTCCTTGCCCACCTGCTGTTCGGCGATCTCGACTTCATCCGGACGTGCCGAGAGGAAGGCCAAGAGCGTTCCGTCCGGCGAAAACCTCGGCGAGGAGTCCGATGTCCCGCTGCGGGTAAGTCGGTGCGGCGGGTGCGTGCCGTCCGTGTCCACGATCCATATCGAGTGCATCTGCTCATCTTTGCTTCGCCGAAACTGCTCAGTGACATAGACGACCTTTCGCCCGTCTGGAGACACTGCCACGTC
>JAKAHF010000441.1 GCA_021815245.1 Actinomycetes bacterium | reverse complement strand
ATCTAGTCGCCCCGGCAGGGTGGCACCGAGCCTCCGCCCGCCCGCATGAGCTTTTCGATGCGGGCCGGCATGTCTCCGGGATAGGCAAGCGAGGCATCGTCGGGGTCGAACAGCGCAGGCTCACCGCCGGCGGCCGAGGCAAGCGCGACGAGGGTCTCGTAGCTGGGGGGTGCCTCGTGCTGGGCCCACGCGGCGCGGCACTGCTGCAGAAGCCAGAGGCCCATCACATTGCGGAGCAGGCGCACAGTGCCGAAGACCCCTCGTTCGTTCGAAAGGCAGGCCTCCTCGGCGGAGGGGTCGAGCACGGGGCTGTCGAGCTCAAGGCCGACGAGCGACCAAGTGCCCGAGGACAGTACGGCCGCGCCGGGGTCTTGGAGCGGTGCGCCCGCGAATGCCGCGGCCGTGTCGTGCCCGGCGGTGGCGATGCACTGGGGTGGAGTCTCGAGCGCGAGGGCCTCCGCGTGCATCGGCAGCATGGGGCCGAGAACCGTGCCCGGCTCGACGAGGTCGGAGAAGGCGCGTCGCGGCAGCCCGACGTGATCGATCAGGTCGTAGGCCCAGGTCGCGGTGCGGGCGTCGAGTAGGCCGGTGGTCGAGGCCGCGGTCGACTCGTTCGCGAGCACTCCGCTCAGCCAGAAGGCGAGCAGATCGGGTATGAGCGCGATGCAGCCGGCTGCCTGGAGGGCCGTCGAGCCCTGTTCCGCCAGCAACTGATAGACGGTATTGATCGGCATCGGCCTGATGCCCGTGGTCTCGTACGCCCTGCCTCGTTTCATGTCGGCGGCAGCGCTGTCTACGAGGCCCTCGGTGCGCCGGTCGCGATAGTGAAAGGGCAAGCCCAACAGCTTGCCGTGCTCGTCGAGGAGCCCATAGTCGACCCCCCACGAGTCGAAACCCACGCCGCGCACGGTGTGCCGCTGGGCGGCGAGGCCGATGCCCTCGAGGCTTTCGCGGAAGAGCTCCAGCACGTTCCAGTGCAGCCCGCCGGGCAGCCGCACCGGCCGGTTGGCGAACCGGGAGATCTCTCTCAGCGAGACGAGACCATGGCCGAGTGTGCCGGCCACCACCCGCCCCGATTCGGCCCCAAGATCGACCGCGACGAATGCCGGCGAGGGCTTCACGTCAACGGCAGGGCCGGCAGTTCGGCAAGTTGGGCTTCGGTGAGTCCGGCCGCTTCATAGCCGGCGGCCTTGACCATGAGGAAGATCTTGGCCGACTTCTCGGCGGTGTCGATGAGGTCGAACGCGTCGAACACTGTGCGACCCACCGCGACGCAGCCGTGCTTCTCCCACAGCACGAGGCGGTGATGTTCGAGTACCTCCACGGTCGCTTCGGCGAGGATCTCGCTGCCGGGCAGACGGTAGGGCACGAGGCCGACCCCATCGGGCATGACGATCTTCATCTCGGGGTGCATCGACCAGAGCAGCCGGCTGAGGTTCTCGGTCGAGCACAGACTCCCGACGTGGCTCAGGGCGAGGAGGCAGTCGGGATGGGTGTGAAGCACCGCCTTCTTGGCCGGTTGCGAGCGGCGCAAATGGGCGTGCACCCCCAGGTGGGACGGAAACTCCGAGGTAGTGAGCATGGCCGGGTCGCGGCCCGGAGGCAGGAAGATGTCGTAGCCCGATAGATCGTCGGCGATCTTGGCGAGCACCACATGGTCCTCCGGGTGCTTGGCGACGTCTCTGAAGCGGGCCCCGGTGGCCGTGACGAGATACGAGCGCCCCGCCAGCTCCGGGTAGGGGAGTTCTCCCTCGATGCGCTTCCAGGTACCCGCACCGATGGTCGACTGCACCTCGGTGACGTCGACCGATACGTTGCCCGCGTTCCTCTCCGCCCAGCCTCGCTGGGAAATGAGGCCCGCGATCTCTGCAATATCACTCATAAGTTGTCTCATGAGTGGCTCCCCATGTAGCTCATGCCGATGCCTTTCCTGTCGCGACCGGCATACGCGCCGGCCGGAGGGTACATGCCGCTATGCTGCGAAAACCTATCGTATATCGGGTCCATCGTGTTTGTCTGCCGCGCGGGAGAATCTGTCAGAAAAAGCCACCGACCCGTATAGGTTTTGCACACTCCCCTCGGTCATGCGATGAGCTAGGCTGAGTCACGTACGGCGGGGCGTGCCCCGCGATCGACGGTTCTCACTAGCTACGGGTGACAGAGGTGCGGGCGATGGACGACAGATCGAGACACGTCATCGAGCAGATGAAACGTGATAGCCGCATGATGGCGGAGCTCGACCGTGCGGTGCCCATCAAAGGGGAGCGCCAGCGCATCAGACTGCGGGGTCGTACGATCGACACCGTCTTCTACGCGGCCGAGAAGAAGAACGCTCCGATCATCTTCGCCTTTCATGGCGGCGGCTTTCTCTTCGGAGGCTGCGCGCTCGACGACAATCTCCACTACACCGTCAGCCGGGAGCTCGGTGCCAACCTCGTCTCGGTGGGCTACCGAAAGGGTGAGAGGAATCCCTTTCCCAAGCCGGTGAACGACGCGTACGATGTCGCCAAATACTGTGTCGACAACCTTCACGGCGATTACGATTTCGATCGCTCCAAGATCGCCACCTTAGGCGGCAGCGCCGGGGGCAATCTGGCGATCACCACGAGCATCCTCGCCCACCGCCGCAAGGAGTTCAAGGTGGGCATGCAGATACTCAACTACCCGTTTCTCGACGCTGCCTCTCCCGTGGAGAGCAAGGGCTACACGGGCGAAGAAGCGGTCATGATGCGCTATTTCAACGAGGCTCACGCCAGACCCGAGCAGTGGACCGACCCCCTCGTCTCGCCGGTGCTGGCGTCCGACGACGACTTCGACAGATCGATGCGGGCGATCGTGGTGCTGGCCGAGAACGACCCCCTCCGCGAGGAGGGCCGGCGCTATGCCGACATGCTGCGCGGCCTCGGCATCGATGTCGCCGAGCGGGTCGCGGCGGGACAGGGTCACGGGTACTTCGAGTTCGCCTTTCACGATTCCCTCGAGGGGTACTGTCCGCCCCTGATCGCGGCTGCCGCGAAGGACGGTTCGCTCTACGCGCAACGCGACGAGACGGTCGCGTTCATCAAGGAGCATTGGACCAGATGGATCACGGCATGAATGCCGTGGTGGGCGAAAGAGGGACGTCATCGGCACGATACTGACAGTCGAGGGAGTCAGCAAGAGCTTCGGGACGGTGCGGGCCCTCCGCGACGTCTCGTTCAGCGTCGAGGCGGGCGACATCCGCGGGTTCATCGGTGAGAACGGCAGCGGCAAGACCACCTTGGCGGCGATCGTGGCGGGGGCTCTCAAGAAGGACGCCGGTCTGCTGACCATGGACGGTCGACCGTTCGAGCCGCACAACGTTCTCGAGGCTCAGTCGAGGGGTATCGGCATGGTGGTGCAGGAGACCGGGACGGTCTCGGGCATCACGGTCTCGGAAAACCTATTCATGGGTAAAGAGGGCGTTTTCACGAGATGGGGCGTCGTGAACGTCAGAGCG
>JAKAHF010000004.1 GCA_021815245.1 Actinomycetes bacterium | reverse complement strand
GTCGCGCTTGGCTTCCTCCCAGGCGGGATCAAGAATGCGCCCGGCCTCGCGCGAATACGCCTCGAGTTCGGCGCGCAGATCGCTCAGCATGATATCGCCGCCCTCATGCGTCGGCCTGGCGGCGCTTGCCCGCATGATCGACCGAGAGCACTCAGGGTTGTCAAGCCACATGCAGGGCCGGAAGAGGTTGTGATTGAACGGTTGCCGTTCGCGGATCTCGCGAAAGAACGGCGAATTGAAGGCTTCGAGCACGGTCGTGTCGCGGATGTTGTCGGTGGCGAAGTGCGTGAATATGCAGGGCTCCACCCAGCCCTCGCTGGTGATGTGCATGTAGCGTCGACCGGCGATGCAACCCCCCACCCAAGGAGCGTCACCCCAGAAGTCTACCGCGAAGAAAGGTCGTTTCATCCGCAACTCGATGATGCCGCGTCGAAAGGCCTCTCGCTCCTCCGGTGTCGGCATGAGGCTCGGATCGGGGTCGCGACCGATGGGCATATAGAGAAAGTGCCAGCCGAGGCGGGCTCCCTTCGCAATGAGCGGGTCGGCGAAGCCGGCGCTGATCAGGGTGCTCCAATTGTCATGGGTCACCGTGGCCGAGTACCCGAAGGGCACACCGTACGAGGCAAGTAGGTCCATCGCCCGCATGACCTCGTCGTGCGTGCCCTCGCCTCTGCGGCGATCGGTCATGTGACGCGTGCCTTCGAGACTGAGCATGGGCGCCACGTTGCCGCTCTCGGCCAGTCGCGCCACCGTCGGCCGATCGAGCAGCGTGCCGTTGGTGAAGACCTGAAAGTACGACCGGGGATTCGCGGCCACCAGGTCGAGTAGCCCCTCATACACGAAGGGCTCGCCCCCGAGCACGGTGAACAGAAAGACGCCGATCTCGTTGCTCTCGTCGACGACCCGCTGCACGAGCGACAGATCGAGCTCCTGGCCGGCGGCGTACTGCGACGCATAGCAGCCATCGCACGACAGGTTGCAGCGCATGGTCGGACTGAGGAGGATCACCGACGGAACATGCTTGTCGCCGCTGCTGAGAAGGTCCCGGCGTATCGCCCCACCCTTGAGCAGGTTGTTCACCACGACGGCATCGACGAGCCGGTCGCGGCACCGGGGCGCAAGCGATTGAAGCCCTGTCGTGAGTGTGCGTATGAGCAGAAGCGCCGGATGATCCTCGCGCAGAGCCCTGCGGGCCGTCCTGATGGATTCACGACTCGCCTCCGGCGCCATCTTCTCGGCCAGCGCCAAAGCACGCGCGATCTTCTTGCGGTCGCCATCGGAAGTCAGTGCCGCGATCATCTCCCTGACGGCACGACGACGAAGCGCAGCCGCGATGGCCTGTGACTCCATAGACTGTTGTCCCCCTGGTCGCGATGCAGGTCGAAACGGCCCGACGCCGTACGGGTCACGAACGAAACATCGCACCGGGCGGTCGCTACGTCAAGGCGCCGGAGTCTCCACGTGACCGCCGACGAAGACTCCCGATGATCCGTCGACCAGATCCGAAGGGGTGATGCCCATCGCCCCTGGGGCGGGCTCCAGGTCGATACCTGCGCTGAGGTAGGCTGCCCACACCAGTTCGCTGCAATACCACGCAGCTTCGGAGGTAGCCGAGTAGTCCCAATAGAGGGGCCATTCCTGGTAGGGTTTGTGGTTGTCGGCCTGCCGCCGGGCGAAGGCGACGGCGGCTTCGCGCTGCGGGCCGCCGGCAGCCGTCACTCGGTAGACGGCCACCTCCGACTTTGCGGGGTAATCCCACGCCGTCAAGGGCGAGGCGGTCACCCCGACTCCCGACACCGCCTCGATCACCCGGGACGCGCCGTCGTAGATGCCGATGTGGGTCCAGTACGTGGCAGCCGCGAGGATCCCCCACTCTCCGCGCGAGCGCTCGAGAAGCAGGTCACCCGCCTGGAGGTCGGCCCGCCAATCGGCCCGATCGACGTGGCCACAACCGAGGACCGCAAACAGACAGAGCACGCAGACCATGGCGAGCGTGCGAGCGACACCGCGATTCTCGAGACGTGCACCCATCTCGGCACCAGAGTAGCGCGAACGAAGCCACCGAGTCCGCCTCTCGGGGACGACAGGGCGAGCCGCTATCTCAGATACGCCCTATGAGGCCGTCGCCGCGGCGTCGACGAGGCGGCGGAGCCTCACGGCCAGATCCTGAAGCTGCCTGACCTCCTGCTCCACCTGGCGCGTGCCGGCGGCCGACTGCATTCCGGCCTTGTTGATGCTCTCGATCGCCTGACTTATCTGTTCCATGCCGGCCAGTTGCTGACGGCTCGAGGCCGAGATCTGCACCGCCGATTGGACGGCTTCATTCGCCGTGTCGGTGATCACCGCCACCGAGTCGCCCGACGACAGCGACTGCCGCCGACCGGCCTCGACGGTCGTCTGGCCCAGCTCGGCAGCCTCCACCGCGACACTACTGGCTTTCTGTATCTCGCTGAGGATCGTGCGCACTTGGGCGACGGCATGCTTCGATTGCTCGGCCAGGCTCTTCACCTCTTGGGCGACTACGCTGAAGCCCTTGCCCTGGTCACCGGCCTTCGCGGCTTCGATCGAGGCGTTGACCGACAGTAGGTTCGACTGCTCGGCGAGGTCGCTCACAGTCGTGATGATGTCGCCGACGGCCTGGGTCTGCTCCCCCAGGCGGTTGATGGTCTCAGCCATCACACCCATCTGCCCGGCGATGCGGTCGAAACCGGCGATGGTCTCTTCTACTGTGGCCCGCCCAGCGTCGGCGATGGCGGCAAGGTGCTGCGAGCTCTCGGCTACCTCGGTGGCCTTCTCGTTGGCGAGCATGGCGGTCTGCTTGACTTCTTCAACGGTGGCCGTCGTCTCGGTGGCCGAGGCTGCGGTCTGCGCCGCTCCCGCCGCCACTTGCGCCGACACCGACATGAGTTCCGAAGCCGAGGCGTTCAGGTCGGATACCGCCTGCCGCAACTGGCGGGCGACGCTGCGCGCGAGCAGCACCGCGATCATGAGAGCCGCGACGATGGCCACGAAAGCCAAGCCGCTCATGCCGATCCACATCACCCTCGACATGCCGTCGAGACCACCGAGCAGATTGGCCTGGTCTTCGATCTGAGCCTCCTTGTAGGTCTGGGTGAGGCTCATGATTTGCCTGGCCAGCGGCATCACCGAACTGGTGACACTCTCGTAGGCCCGCGCCGGGAACGTCCGCGCCACTTCGACGGTGGTGTTTATGGCTTCGAGGTACCTCCTGTGCAGGCCCTCGAGGCTCTGCAGGAGATGGAGTTCTTCAGATTCGGTCTCCACGGCGATGGCGGCCGTGATCGCGTCGCCGGCCATCGTCGAGTAGCGCTGCAGTTCGGCGGTGTACTCGTCCTTGCTCTCGCTGAACGAGTCGAACAGCGGCAGAAGCGCGTAGTTGAGCATGCCGGTCTCGCCAATGACAAGCTGGTTGGCATACTCGACCTGCCCTACCGTGTTGGAGTAGTCGGTCTTCCACGAGTTGAGCCAGACGAGCAGTCCGAAGCCCATCGCAGCCAGGGCGACGACGAGCACAGCGAGACCGATGTAGCCTCCGCGGATCTTCCGTTGGATGGTCATTCCCTATCCCTCTCTCAGCGCGATCAGTGCCACGACGAAGCGGCTGAGCCGTTCCCCCATCGATCACAAGTTCCCGGCAGACAGCGCCGGCTTGGCCGCCGGTGCCTCCCGTGGGGAGCCACCAAGTACTTCTATCGGCTCGTTGGTGGCTATGGTTTAGCCGAATGAAGTGGCGGAGTGTAGACCCATGTATCGCCGAGGAGCACGTTCCACTGGTCGTAGGCACCCCCGAAAAGCACCACGAGATTGTCCGCGCTGTCGAAGGCCATGTTGTAGTTCATGCGGGCACACGGCACCGGCTCGTCAGGAGCGAGATCGGTCCATGTGTTGGCCGCGTGATCGTACGACCACGTGTCGTTCTTGACGTTGAGACCCTCCTCTCCGCCGCCGAAGAGAAGCATCCGCTCGGTGAGCGTGTCGTAGACCATGAGCATGCCGTCGCGCGGGCTGGGCGAGGTCGGGGGATGCAGCTCGGTCCACCGGATGGCGACAGGGTCGAAGCTCCAGGTATCTCCCAATTCCACGAGATTGCGGGCTGAGTCGAAGCCCACACCGGCGAAGAGGATGATGAGGCCGGTCGCCGGGTCGCGCACGAACCCCGAGCCATCGCGCACGGGAGGCAGCTCGCCTATCGGTGTCAGTTGCTCCCACCTGTTGGCGACCGGATCGTACGTCCAGACGTCGTTGAACAACCGGTACAGCTTCGCGTTCCAGCCGCCGAACATGACGAACTTGCCCGATATGGGATCGTACTCGAGACTCGCCCCCAGCCGGGGAGTCGGCAAGGACTCAGACGTCGCGTCGCCGGCGAGGGCGAGACTCCACAGATCAGCCGCGGGATCGTAGAGCCACGTGTCGTTGAGACACGACTTGACGTCGTGGTTGTAGCCTCCGAACATCGCGATGGTGCCGTTCGCGGGAGAAGAGGGTGCGTCGAGCACTGCATACGCGGGGCCATAGCGGCTGACAGGCCGGTCGCCGACCGGATTCAACTCCGTCCAGGTGCGGGTCTGACCGTCGAATGCCCAGGTGTCGTTGCCGCCGACCCCGTTGCCGCCGAAAAGGATCACCCTGCCGACCGCGGCGTCGTAGACCATGCAGCCATTGTCGCGTTTCGGCGGAGCCGATCCCTCGGCATAGCGCAGTTCGGCCCAGCAGTTTGGTTGCCCGAGGCGGCCTTTGACGCGGGCGCCGGCGCCCTCGAACTGCGGCAGGAGTACGAGAAGGACGAGTGCGGCCACGACCGCCAACCCGACGACCTCCATCCACCAGCGAAAACGCGTCACGTCACCTCCCGCCCGAGCGATCGCATGCAGGCCACTATACTGCTACTCGAGCGGCACTCTCACGGTGGCCGTCAGTCCCCAACGCAGTCCTTCTATGACGCCATCTGGCACGACCGTCACCGGGTAGACCGTCATGCCCTGATAGGAGCGGCCGACCAGGCCGATCTCGGTCACGCGGCCGCTCGCGATCACCCCCCGAAGAGCGTCGAAGGTGATCTCGGCCACGGCGCCCTCGCTGAGCCTGGCGAGCGAGCTTTCGTCGAGATCGGTGGTCACGATCTCCCAGGCTGATAGATCGGCGACTCTCACCGCGATCATCGCCGGTCCCACGAGATCGCCGGTCCGCACGTCGACGCTCATCACGGTGCCGGCGAACGGCGCCTTGAGCGTAAGCTCATCGAGGGCGGCCTGGGTCTGCCGAAGCTTCGCCTCGGCGGCATTGAACCGGGCCTGAGCGGCCTCATTGTCGGCCCGGGCAACCTCGAGTTGTGCCTGAGCCAGAGCCACGTCGGCGTCCGCGGCATCGATGCGCCAATCGGCCGCGCCGTCAGAAACGCCATCGCGGGCAGCCTGGGCCTTGTCGATGGCCGCCTGGGCCGCACCGATGGCGGCGAGTGTCTGCTTGACCACCGCCTCAGCAGCGGCCACCTCGCCCTGAGTAGCGGCAAGCGCGGCCTGAGCCGAAGTGTCGACGAGTCCGACCAGTGGTGCGCCCTCGGCCACGACCTCGCCTGGCTCGACCAGCACCGACGACACCCGGCCGGCGACCGTGAAGGACAGCTCGGCTCGTATGGTCGGGAGCACGGTGCCGTCGGCGACGATCGCGTCGGCCTGCACGACGGGGGGCACCGTGGTCGCCGCGGCGCCGGAGTCATCCTTTCGCACCAGGAACACCGCGACGACTATGGCGGCGACTATGATGATGGCTACTCCTGAGATGGCGAGAGTCCGTTTCATGACTGTCCCTTTCGCGTGCAGGCTGGAGGTCGGTTCGGCACTGGTTGTCTATTCATAGGAGAGGGTCTCCCTTACGGTCACTCGCGCGGCCGCCCTGGCGGGCGCCAGTGTGGCCAGAGTCGCGACGATCAGAACGATGACCAGCCAGAGAACGATGCCTTTCGCCGAGAAGGCGAACTCAAGCGGCCTGTGGACGAAGGCTATGCCGATGCGCCGGCTCAGGAAGAGCGATATGGGCACTGCCATGACTGCGCCGACGAGCCAGGCGAGAAGTCCTACGGCCCACCCTTCGACAAGGAAAATGGCTCGCACCGACCGGTTCGAAGCCCCGATGGAACGGAGTACACCTATCTCACGGGTCCTCTCCGAGACATTGAGGGTCATGGTGCCGCTCAAGCCGATGCCGCCCACCGCTCCGACCAGGGCGGCCATCACCGCCAAGAAGGTGACCAGCACGTCGAACTGCGTGGTCTGCTGGTCGCGCAGATAGCCGATGGTCACCGTGGCATTCACGGTGCTGCCGCCCGCCTCAAGCCGGTCGCGCAGCTCGAGCGCCACCCGGTCCTGGGTCTCACGGTCGTGCTGCGCGGTCGTCACGGCGACCGTGTTTGCCCTGCCGGGCATGCCGGCGGCGCTACCCAATCCGTCGAGGTCGGCATAGAACGACCGCTTACGCGTCGGCGATTGGATGATTCCGACGAGCGTCCACGTGGTCGTCTTGCCGCCGATGGTGAGATCGAGGGTCTGCCCTACACGCAGCTCAGGCTCTTCGTCGAGCAGGTTGTCGGTCGCCACCAGCGCCCGCTCGTCACCGGGCAGCAACCACCGGCCCTCCATGACAACAGGGTTGAGAATGGCGGAACCGGAAGGGGTGCCCACCACCTGGTAGGAGGCCCCGGCGCTGCCGTTGCTTTCTGTGAGTTGGGCGTTCTGAACCAGCCAGGGCTCGGCGGCAACCACCCCCGGCACCTGTGACGCGGTGCCCGCCAGGGGTGCCGAGCGCGAAGCGCCCGCCAGCGAGGCTTGGGCATCGAAGCCGAAGAACGACACGCCCCGCTCGAGAGTGGCGTTCAGCGAGGCCTGCACGCTGAGCACCGCCATGAAGACCGCGCCGCCGAGGGCAAGCGCAGCCAACGTGATGAGCAACCTCCGCCGGTGCCTGAACGTGTTGCGAAGGGCAAAGCGCGCCGAGCGCGGCAGGAAACTCACCGCCGCGACCGCGCGGTCGAGCCGGCCCGAGCCGAACCCCGCGGTGATGCCGGCCGAGGCTATCGCTTCGCGCACGGTGATGCGCACTCCCCGGTTGATGGGAGCCATCGCGGCGATCACGGGCACGAGAACGGCGACCGCGACCTCCAATCCGATGACTATCGGAGGAGGCCATGTTGCGTGGCTATCGAGGTCGAGAATCGACGCGGTGTAGGCCGTCAGCGCGATGGAGCCAAGGGCCGCGAGAGGTATGGAGAGCAGCGCGGCAAACAAGCCGTAGTTCAGCACGACTCCCCGGTAGAGCCGCCTGAGATCGCGGTCGCGCGCTCCTATCGCCTTCATCACGCCGATCTGCCTCGTCTGAGTGCCGAGTACGGCACTCACGGTGTTCACGACCAGGAACACGCTCACGATCAGGGTGAGCGCTCCCAACAACACGAGGATCACGAAGACCGTGTTGATCGTGTCCTGCCCCGGATACTCGAGGGGCACATTGATCCTGACTTGACTCACCTCATGCCCCGCGGCGCGGGCCTGATCGGCTACCTCCTCGGCGACGGCGCTCACGAGGGCTTCATCGTCGCCGGCGCCTTCCATGCGCAACAGCAGCGTGTCGTAGCCCCGCGCGAGACCGAGGCCCGCCAACGTATCCATGGTCACGAAGCCATAGGGGTTGCCCCGTGCGTAGCCCGCCAGATCACCCGAAGCGTAGGCCGTTCCGGCTATCTGAAGCTGCCGGGTGCGCTGATCGCCGAGACGCACCGTGAGCGTGTCGCCCACCCCGGCGCCGTTCAGCATCTCCAGCGTCGACCGCTCTATCGCGACTGTGCCGGCCGGGGGCGGCCAGACTCCGGTCTCTCCGGCGACCACGTCGATCTGCTGCTCGTCACGCTCGGGTATCACCCTCAACTCGAGGTCTACCCATTGATCCTCGCCGACGTAGACCTGCACGGTCGCGACCCGCCGGCCCTGCGCGGCGGCTACCCCGCCCGCGTGTGTCGCAGCCGACACGAAATCATCGGAGAACGAGGTCATGCGGATCTCGGCTTCGGCCGGCAGACTCGCCAAGTACTCGGCGCGCATCTGACGGTCGAGCACCATGCGGCTCTCGACGATCATGCCGACGGCGAACACCCCGACCGCGATGGAGATGACGACGAGCACAGTCCGGCTGCGGTAGCTCCGCAGATCGCGAAAGACTTTGCGCCGGCGCGGGCTCATCAGCCGGCCATCCGCCCATCGACCAGGTGGACTACCCGGCTCGTGCGGGTCGCCAGTTCGTTGTCGTGCGTCACCATGATCACGGTGCGTCCCGTGGCGGCTCGCTCGTGCAGCAGATCGAAGACGGCGTCGGCCGTGGTCGAATCGAGGTTGCCCGTCGGCTCGTCGGCGACTATGACGGCCGGATCGTTCGCGAGTGCGCGGGCGATGGCCACCCGCTGCTGCTGTCCGCCCGATAGCGCCGCCGGGAACTTGCGCGCCTCGTCTTCCATGCCCACCTGCGCGAGCAGCGCGAGCGCGCGCGAGGTGCGGTCGCCGCCGGGCACCCGGCCGACGAAGTCCATGGCGAGAAGTACGTTCTCGATCGCGGTGAGCGTCGGCAACAGCTGGAAGAACTGAAAGACGATGCCCAACTCCCGGCCTCTCCAAACGGCCATGTCGCGCTCCCGCAGCCCGTCGATGCGCGTCCCGGCGACGACGACCTCACCCGAAGTCGGCCTGTCGATGCCGGTCATCATGTTGAGAAGGGTCGACTTGCCCGAGCCGGAGCGACCCACGATGGCCACAAACTCGCCGCGGCCGACCTGGAGGTCGATCTCCTTGAGGGCGCGGAACACACCGGCGGCCGTCTCGTAATCCTTGATCACCTTGCGCAGGTCGACGGCGAGCTCGCTCATAGTCCTCCCCCTTCTTCGCCGACCTCGGGAGCCGCCAGCTTCGCGAGCATCAGGGCCAGACTACGCCTCTCGGCCTGCGTGAGCCGCTGCAACCTTCGCCCGAGCGGAGCGCCGGCCTGTTCGCGTATTTCGTTGACCGCCACACGCCCGCTGTCGGTGAGAGCCACGAGTTTCGAGCGTCCGTCCACCGGATTGGGACCCCGTTTTACGAGTCCGGCGGCTTCGAGTGCGTCGACGAAACGCGAGGTGGTGCCGAGAGGCCTGCCGGTGATCGCGGCGATCTCCGAGATCGTCAGTTCCCCCTTCAACGCGAGAGAGCGGGCGATATCCGCCACGAGCAAGAAGCCGGGCCGCCCCTCTTTCATCAATGAGGTGGCGACAGCCGGCGCCAACCTGAGCTTCTGCCTGGCATCGAGCAAGCGGGTGTTGCTCGACAGGCTCCGCGCCCCGAGCAAGGCAAGCTCGTTGACATGCTCGATGATCTCCCTATCGGTTTCACTAAGAGCCACGACCGTCCTCCAGTCGCTGTCGCGGTAGCCCCATCGCGCCATCGCGGTACTTCACCGCGCTGTCGAGGTGCCTTCCACCGGCGTTCGCTTCCATTCAAGAATGCTTCCATTTTGCAAGGAATCTACTTGCAGATTGTAAGCATTCTGTGAAATGTGAGCGGTGGGTGGGTCGGACGGCCGGATGAGACGAATCTGGAGATCCAGGGAAGGGGCTACGCCGAAGCAGCACCCTCCTCGAGTCCGTCGAGCCAGCGGAGATTCTCGCGAATGAGGTCGGGTATCGGCAGATCGTACGGGCAACGGGTCATGCAGTCACCGCACTCACTGCAGTCGCGCCCCTTGGCGATGGCGCCCGCGAACATGCCCTCGCGCAGCAACTGGGCCCCCATGCGCTTGACCATGCTGCGCAGGCCCAGGACCGTCTGGATGGGTATCTGCTCCGAACACGGCTGGCAGTAGTCACACCTGCGGCAGAAGACTTTGTCGTAACCGGCCTGCAGGGTCGCGATCTCGCCCTGCTCAGCCTCAGTCAGCGGAGTCGCGTCGCCGAACACCCGCCAGTTCTCGTCGAACAGATACGCGTGCTCCACTCCCGCGATCACCAAGACTCCGGGTTCGTCAAGCGACCACTTCAACGCGAGACGGGCGTTCTCGATCATGCCGCCTGAGAACGGTTTCATGGCGATGACCCCGATGTTTCGCTCCACGGCCTTGCGGATGACCTTCTCACGCGCTTCGGGCTCGAGAAAGCTGAAGCAGACCATCACCGTCTCGAACAGCTCGTCCTCCACCGCGCGGGCAAGCACGTCGAGGCTGTGACTGGTAATGCCGATGTGGCCGATCAGACCCTCGTCCTTGGCTCGCTGGTAGGCCTCGAGCGCTCCCCCGGAGGAAGTGACCGTGCGGTAGTCCTCGGGAGTGGCGACGAAGTGACATTGGTAGAGGTCGATGTAGTCACGGTCAAGCTCTTTCAGGCTCGTTTCCAGATCGGCCCGGGCCTTGTCGGCCGTCTTTGAGTGTGACTTCGAAGCGATCACCACCCGCCTGGCGGTGCCCACCTGCTTGAGGGCCAGCCCAATGCGGCGCTCGCTCGTGGTGTACGCTCGCGAGGTGTCGATGAAGTCGACCCCCCGCTCGACAGCGTGGCGCACCGTCGCGATCGCCTCGGCCTCGCTCACCCTCTGTATGGGGATCCCGCCGAACCCCAGGCGATACACCTCGAGACCGGTTCCGCCCAGCAGCATGCGTTCCATGATCGTGCCGCCCACCTTTGCCGGGGTTGTACGACGAATGCTCGAACAATAGCGCGCCCCGACACCCTTGGCTACCACGGCCGCGGCGCGGGCCTTGTTATCATCTCCCGGTGACGTTGCGCGAGGCATATCAGACGCTGGGCCTGCCGCCCGAAGCCACGGCCGCCCAGGTCAAGGCCGCCTATCGTCGCCTCGCGACCGAGACTCACCCCGATCGAGGTGGCGAAGCGGCCGCCTTCATCAGGGTACGGGCCGCATACGAGATCGTCGCCGCCTTCCTGGGCGAACGGGCGGGCGCCGACGAGATACCGGTGCCCGAAGGGTTGCGCGAGGTCATAGACGGCATCGTGGCCGACTTCCGCGAACAGCAACGATGGGCCGAGACCCAAACGCTGGCCCGGCTCGACAGCTTCGAGAAGCACATGGCCGGATATATCGCCAAGGCGTCGCGCAACGAGTTGCGCCAGTTCAGCCAGACCTTCTCCGACATGTGGAGCTCGGCCATCGACTCTCTCTTCGCAACCTGCAACGACCGGTGTGACGCGGTCGTCGTGCGGTACGAGACGTGGTATGCGAAGAGCACTCAATCACTGTTCGACAGGCTCTACCGGCGTGAACTACTGCTGTTCGCCGTCAGGCGCCGGTTCTGGGAGGTCTTCGCCATACTGGGCGCTCTTGCCGCGGCCCTGTCGTTCGTGATCGGCTGGGAAGGTCCGTGGCGCCGCTGGGTCTCAACCGGGTTGATCCTCATCGCGGCGCTGGCTGGTTTTCTCGCGTATCGCAGGCAGGCGAGGCGCGATCGTCGCCGGCGCGAGAAGGTGCAGCCGCTCAGCGTCGTGGTGTTCGAGATCGACAAGAACGCTCGTTTTGCCACCGAGACCGCGCTCCGCAAGGGACGGCGCACGACCGCGGCCTTGGGTCTTGCCGGCGTGGTGCTCGGCAATGCGGCGGCCAGCGGGATTCTCGCGCCCATGATCGGCGCTGTCGCCGGGTCGGCTCTGGGAGGGGCCCTCGATCGATTCATCAACCCCATCGACAAGATGCGGGCGAGCATGGAGGCCGAGCTGAGGCGCTTCATGGCCATGGCCCGCCCACAGGTGACCAGGTACGTCGTCGAGGCCCACGACCGGCTCCTCGTCGAGGTGCGGGCGCAGATCATCGAGAACTACCAGCAGCGCGTCGACGACACAGTCAAGTTGCTTACCGCGCGCGCCGGGTGTGATTGAATGCGCATATGCAGCACTACGTCTTCAACTGGTACACGCTCCCTCCGTTCTTCACCGCGTTCTGCGCCTTCTCGCTAGGCGCGTGGGTCATCTGGAGACAGCCGGCCTCGCAGTTGCGCAGGGTGTTGCTGTTCGGCACGACCTGCACCGCCGTCTGGCTGGGGTGCTACGGCATGATAGGGAGCTCGGCCGACTCCTCCACAGCTATGTTGTGGGCGCGTCTCGCCCACTTGGCGGTGCCCTACCTCCCCATGGCCATCTACTTCTATGTCACCGTCGGCCTCCGGCAGTACCAACGTGACAAGGCGCTCGTCTGGGGCGCAGCCACCATTTCGTTCGTCTTTCTCGTGCTGGCCCTGAGCACGCGGCTCGTGGTCTCCGGCGTCGAGTACCACTGGTGGGGCTACTACCCCATCTACGGCCCCGTGGGCGGCTTCTTGTGCGGCTACTTCGCGATCGCCATCGTCCTCGGGCTGGCCAAGTTGTGGGCGAGATTCGGGGAGACCGTGCGCAACACGACCTTCGGCCGGCGGCTCACCATGTCGGCTATTGCGGGCGTGGTCCTGGCCCTGTCCTCGGTCGACTTCTTTCCCGTGTTCGGCGTGCCCGTCTACCCCTTCGGCTATGCTCCCGTGCTCGTGTTCCTGGTCACGATCTTCATACTCGAACGCCGGGACAAGATCACCTACATGACCCCCGCCGCGGCGGCCCCGCAGATCCTGCGCACAATGCAGGGAGCGGTCCTGGTTACGACCCTCGACGGTCACATAGAGGTCAGCAATCGGGCGGCCGCCCGGCTGCTACATCGCGAGGAGGGCGCGCTCGAGGACGCCCCCGTAGCCGACGTATTCTCTTCTGAGGCCGTCTGGCGCTCCATCGTCGACCACTGCCTCGCCGGTCATCCCGTCGAAGACCTCGAGACCGAGTGGCGCACCGCCGACGGCGGCACCGTCGATGTCACCGTTTGCGCCTCGCTGATGCCGGGCGAAGAAGGCGAGCCCATCGGAGTGGTTCTCGCCGCCATCGACATCACCAACCGCCGTCGCATCCAGAGGGAGCTGAGCGAGAGGGAGGAGCAACTCCGGCAGTCGCAGAAGATGGAGGCGATCGGGCAGCTCGCGGGCGGGATCGCGCATGATTTCAACAACCTGCTGACGGCCATCATCGGCAACAGTACGCTCGCGCTCGCGACCATGCGAACCGACGATCCTCACCACCCTCTGATCACCGAGATCCACGAGGTGGCGGAGCGCGCGGCCGGGCTCACCAAACAGATCCTCGCCTTCTCGCGCCGCCAGATGCTGCGACCCGAGGTCACGAGCCTCAATCGCGTGGTGCTCGACATGGAGTCGCTGCTTCGCCGCAGTCTCGGTGAGGATGTCGAACTGGAGCTGGTTCTTGCGCCCGAGCTCAAAGACAGCGAGATAGACCCCCACCAGATCGGGCAGGTGCTGCTCAACCTGGCGGTCAACGCGCGCGATGCCATGCCCGACGGGGGCAGGTTGCTGGTGGAGACCTCCAACACCCGGCTCGACGAGCAATTCGTACGAACGCATCGCGAAGTCAGGCCGGGCGAGTATGTCATGCTCGCCGTCACCGACAACGGGCACGGCATGGACGAGCAGACCCAGGCCCATCTCTTCGAGCCCTTCTTCACCACGAAAGGAGCCGGGCGAGGCACCGGTCTCGGACTTTCCACCGTGTTCGGTATCGTGAAACAGAGCGGTGGCTCGGTCTCGGTGTACAGCGAGGTGGGACAGGGCACGACCTTCAGGGTCTACCTGCCCGTCACCGAGCGCGCGGGCGCGGTGGTGACGGCGGCCGCCGCTCAGGGGGTTGATCTGCCGGCCGCCTGCGGCAGGGTGTTCGTGGTCGAGGACGAGGCCCCGGTGCGGCGTCTCGTGACCAGGGTGCTGACGCAATGCGGCTACCAGGTCACGGCGGCGGCCTCCGCCCAAGACGCCGAAGCCGTGCTCGCGTCTGAAGCGCCAAGTCCTGACCTGCTGCTCACCGACGTGGTCCTTCCGGGTGGGGTCAACGGCAGGCAGGTGGCCGACCGCGTGCTCGAGCGCTTTCCGGGGATACCGGTGGTCTTCATGTCGGGTTACACGAGGAACGCCGTGGTACACGACGGACGGGTCGACGAGAACGTCACCTTCCTCGAGAAACCATTCGGCCCGGAGGAACTCGTTCGCACGGTCCGCGAAGCTCTGTGCGCTGAAACCCCGGCAGACTAGCCGGCCCCACCTCCGAAGTCAGCATCGCGTTCGCCAAGGCCGTCGCGCCCTGCCCTCGGCACCGCCCGACCTGGCCGGCAGACCAGTATCACAACCGGCCTTCGGGTCGTCCGCGAACCCGCCTACCGGCTGTGGCGGCCTTGCCTCCGCGGGTCTACGATCGAGAAGGTAGGCAACCGCCTGAAAGGGGTGAGGACCATGTTGACCGACCGGGTGCGCTATTTCGCCGCAGCTATGGCCGGAGTGGCAGCGGTCATGTACTTCTTGATCGCTGCACACGTGCTCCAGGTCGTAGACGTCATGGATAGGAACATCACCATCTTTGGCTTGATCGCCGGGTTGGGTTTCGTGGCAGGAACCGTCCTGCTCATCGTTTGGAACCACAGGGTGAACTGGATCCTTGGGGCCTTGTTGCAGATCATCGTGATCGCGCTCTACTTCAAAGTGGGTTCCACCCGGACCCCCCACTTCGAGCTCTGGGGTCTCGTGCTCCGTGCCCCCCAGGTCCTCATCCTCTTCGCGCTGGCCTATGTGCTCTTCC
>JAKAHF010000440.1 GCA_021815245.1 Actinomycetes bacterium | reverse complement strand
CGGCGGGGGGGCGGGCGGTGCTCCTGCCGTTTGCGCTGCGGTCGTCGTCGGTGGGCGGCCGGTGACGGCAACGGTCATCCGCATCGACAGAAGCGACGACCGCGCCGAGGTCGTCGACCGCGTGAGCCGCGGCCTCAGCCCCGCCGCACCCGCGACGCGCTGACGTAGCCCGGGTGTCGAGTAGTTAACGATCGGACACAGGTCGGCCTTCGCCCAACGTTTCCTTATCCCGGGATATCACCCTCTCGCCGGACCTCCGTGGGTCGGGTTGGGGGGACGGCACGGCGTGGTTTACGCCATCGATTAGGTCCTGAGTCCAATCGACGGCGAGACCATCCCCATCGTGGCAGCCAACGGATTTTGGCGCAGCGACGCCGAGGGAGTCGGTCTCTATTCTGATTGAGCCGCCCCACGCGAACAATCCATTCGGCCCCATTAATCTGGGCCGACTTCCTGAAGCTGTCGCCGCGATGACATTGGGTCGTGACGACTGCTCCTGACTACTTCGGACAATTCGTAGTTGGCGGACCTCTTCCGATCTCAGGTGGCCGGGATTCCATTCTGGGGGGCAGTGTGGAGTCGCGGCGGTTAGTCGGTCGCCGGTCTGGCGGATTGTCGCACCACGTGGGACTACGCATGGGGCGAGGATCGAACTCGGTCGTGATCGCACGCCGTGAGTCCTAGCGGACATCGTGCCCAGGGCGTCTGGATGTCAGCCGCCTCGAATAAGGGACCACTGACTGGTGTTCCCGCCACGAGTAAGGGACCACCTGCTGGGTAGTTCCGCCACGAGTAAGGGACCACCCCTCCGCCACGAGTAAGGGACCAGGCGAGTCCACCACTGTCGGCCGGGATTGAACTCGGCTGGACGCATCAATCGGCAACGAAAGGTGCGTCCCTTGACATACGTGGAGATCACAATGATCCAAGTACAGGAAGTCCTTCGACGCTGGCTGCGCGGTGACGCGGGAGTGCGCGTCATCGCCCAAGGAGCGGGTGTCGATCGCAAGACGGCCCAGCGCTACATCGACGCGGCCCAAGAACTCGGTCTCACCCGAAGCGGCGGCGACGAGCAGCTCACCGATCAGTTCATCGCACGAGTGCGCGAGGTGGTTCGTCCGTCACGGGCGGGTGAACACGGACCCTCGTGGGAACTGCTCACCACGCACGAAGACCAGATCAAGGTGTGGCTCGACGGTGAGCTCACCGTCGCCAAGGTCGGTGACCTGCTGACCCGTCGTGGCGTGCAGGTCCCCGAGCGCACGCTGCAGCGGTTCTGCGCGGAGAAGTTCACCAGACCCAAGAACAACACGGTGCGCGTCGTCGACGCAGAGCCGGGCCGTGAGGTGCAGACCGACTTTGGACGCATGGGAATGCTGTTCGATCCGCACACCAACCGACGACGCGTGGTGCACGCATTGATCGTGGTGGCGGTGTGGAGCCGCTACATGTTCGTGTGGCTCACGTTCGCTCAGCGCACCGAGGACGTCATCGAGGGACTCGACGCCGCGTGGCGAGCCTTCAACGGGGTCTTTCCCATCCTCATTCCCGATAACTTGTCGCCGGTGGTGACCAAGGCCGACGCGCTCGAACCTCGCTTCAACGACACGTTCCTCGAGTACTCCCAGAGTCGCGGCTTCTTGATCGACGCTGCCCGCGTGCGGCGCCCAAAGGACAAGGCTTGCGCAACTGACTGCTCCTTCTTGGTCGGATCTGTAGCGAAGTCTTCGTGACCGAGGTGGCACCATGATCGATGTGAAAGACGGACCAACTCAAGACGCGTCGTCATGCTACGTGGCTGCTGTAACTCGATGGTGCGCACTCACGTTTCCGACGGTGATATGCCGCCTGGGCGCAGCGCTGGCTGCACCATTTCTTGCCTCGTCGAAGCGCGGGCGTTGCCGGCACTGGATCGCCGCACCACTGGCAGTGTCGCTGCATCGCTGACGGTCGCTCGAAGAGCCGCTGGCCTTTGTCGTTGTAGACGTGAGAGGGAATGTGGCCGGCCAGCGCCCAGGCCTTCACCGTCGAAGGATGGGCTTCGAGCAACTCCGAGATCTCGGCGAGCGTGAGCAGACCGCGACGGCGAAGGCGCGTGTAGTGGTCCTCGAGTCCGTAGGTGCGTCGCAGGAGATAGAGGATCCTCGGGCTGAAGCGCTCGGCCACGCCCGGTCGCCACCCCGTCGAGTTGAGTATCTCGACGGTCTCAGAGTCGGTGTGCTCGTCGAGCAGTCGGTCGACTTCGGCGACCACCGCCGGGTCGACCTTGCGTAGTTCGGCGGCGCTGAGAGGCAGTGGCAGGTGCAGGGTGTGGGTGGCCCCGCCCCGGAAGCGCACGTGGGCGACGATCTCGTCAGTGCGCAACAGGGTGACGTCGTCGACGAGGAGCCGGATCATGCGCTTGCGCTCGCGCATAGGAACGGCTGGATCCTTCCAGAGCCGGGGAAAATCGGTGACCAGGGAGAGGATCTGCTCCCGGTGCCGGTCGTCGACGGCGCAGTCGGTCTCGCGTCGCTGCTCGAATTCGTCCTGGGCGTCGTTCAAGGCGCGCAGCTTGCTGTTCCACTCCGCCTCGAGCGAAGACGCGACCAACCGGTTGTCGGGATCCACGCGCAAAAAGCGGCGTTGGGCGAGTTCGGCCTCGTAGCGTGCTCGTTCAACTTGCAGGTGGCGCAGGTTGTCGGCCTGTTCGGCGCGGCCTCGTAATTCGTCGTGCACCGCGAGTGCCACTTCCAGCGCGAGCGGCGTGACCGTCTCGACGAGGAGCTCGCCGACGGTGCGGTCGAGGTCCGCTCCGAGCAACCTCTGGCAAGGTGACTCGCCGTTCTCGATGCTTCGCTTTTGACAGACGTACTCGGGCACGCTGAGACCGTGACGACAGTGGTAGCGCACCGTCATGCGTTCGCCGCAGCGCCCGCAGATTACGAGACCCTGCAGGAGAGCCTGACCCTCGCGCGCGGCGCTCTTGGTGCGCTCAGCACCGTAAGCCTGGGCGTTCTCGCGTAGTCGGGCCAGGTTGCCTTCGTAGTCCTCCCAGGAGATGTAGCCGGGGTGAGCGCCCAAGATCACCGTGTGCCAGGCTTCGCGCGGCAGCGCCCGACGTAGCTCCTTGCCGCCGGGCAGTCTCCTTGACTGGCTGCGTCCGTAGACGAAGGCGCCGGTGTAGCGCGGGTTCTTCACCAGCCGCAGGGCCCGACTGTGCAACAGCGGTCCCCAGACCACCTCGCCCTTGTGCGCGCCGCTCGCGAGCCGGCGCGGGAACAGCAACCCCTGCTCGCGAAAGCTGCGAACCGTCGCGGTGGCCGAACCGGTGCGGACGAAGGTGTTAAAGAAGGTGCGCACCGCGTCTTGGACCTGTGCGTCGGGGTCGAGCACGACGTGTCCGGCGCCGTCGTTGACCAGGCCCACGGGCAGTCTCATCTCCAGCTCGCCGCGGCTCGCCTTGGCGAGCTGACCGCCGATCAGACGAGCGCGCAGCA
>JAKAHF010000439.1 GCA_021815245.1 Actinomycetes bacterium | reverse complement strand
CTCGTGGTCCCGGCGCACCCGCAGGCCCATGGTCTTGTCGACCAGCTTGAGCAGGGCGAAGGAGACCACGAACGAGAAGACCGTGGCGATGACGAAGGTCACGAACTGCACGAGCAACTGATGCCCGGTGCCGCGGATCAGACCATCGGCGCCGTTCTCGTTGAGGCTGAGGCTCGCCCAGATGCCGACCGCGATGACTCCCCAGCTACCCGCGACGCCGTGGATGCCGAAAGCGTCGAGCGAGTCGTCGTACTGGAATCTGTTCTTCACGTACATGACCGAGAGATAGCAGATGGCGCCGGCGATCGCGCCGATGGCGAGCGCGCTCATCGGACCCACGAAGCCGGAGGCCGGCGTGACCGCCGCGAGCCCGGCGATGAGTCCCGACAGTAAGCCGAGGGTCGTTGGTCTCTTGGCCAGCAACCAGTCGAGCAGCACCCAGGCGATGGCGCCGGCCATGGCGGCAAGCTGGGTGGTGACGAACGCGAGGGCCGAGATCTTGCCTGAAGCGAGGGCGCTGCCGCCGTTGAAGCCGAACCAGCCGAACCACAACAGCGCCGCGCCCAGGGCGACGAGTACGAGATTGTGCGGCGTGCCCGTCTCGGGGTATCCGTGCCGCTTGCCGATCACGAGCGCGGCGGCCAGGGCGCCCATGCCGGCGCTGATGTGTACCACCGCGCCGCCGGCGAAATCGAGCGCTCCAAATTCGCGCAGAAAACCACCGACGCCCCAGATCCAGTGGGCCAAGGGATCGTAGACGAGCGTAGCCCACAGCAAGGAGAAGACGAGGAAGGCGCTGAACTTCATGCGCTCGGCGAAAGCGCCGATGATGAGGGCCGGCGTGATGACGGCGAACATCATCTGATAGACCATGAACAGCAAGTGGGGGATCGTGGCGGCATAGTCTGGGTTTGGATCGAGGCCGACACCGTGGAGACCCGCGAAGGAGAGCCCGCCGATGATGCCGGCGTGGTCGGGTCCGAAGGCCAGGCTATATCCGAACAGTACCCACTGCAGGCCCACCACGCATATGGCGGCCAAGCACTGCATGAATACCGAGAGGATGTTCTTGCGACGTACGAGGCCGCCGTAGAAGAGAGCGAGACCCGGCGTCATCAGAAGCACGAGCGCCGAGCTCATAACAATCCATGCGGTGTCGCCGCTGTCGATCACGACCCTTCCTCCTTGCCGCTGACGTTGCCGGTGAACAAGCCTACCAGGGAGAAGCCCACATCGGTAGTTGCCTCAGTGCCGGTCGAGCAGGTGGCGGAGGGCGAGATAGGGATGCCTGAGGGTCATGCGCGGCCCCGAATATCGCATGATCACCCGGATATTCTCGCGGGTGGAGGGGCGGAAGCAGTGCACGGCGCAGCGGTCGCAGGTCGGCTTGTTCGCCCCGAAGCGGCACTGTGCGACACGCTCCTGTGAGTATTCGAGCAGCGCTGCGCAGTCATCGCAGAGGGCGGCGGAGCCCCTTTTGGGTCGGGCATCGCTGTGATGGTACCGGCAATATAGCCGTATCATCAGCTCCACGGTGCGCGCTTCGCGACGCAAACGCCGTGGGGTCCGACCTGCTGGGACGGTGTCGTTCATGCCGCCATTATCGCCTGTCGGCGATGGTCGCGCAGACCGCGCCGAGACGTCGTGCGGAGGGTCGTCCAATCAGGTAGATTGATGGATTAGGCACGCATCGCTGTCGCGGGCGGCTGTCCACCCACACATCTCTTCAGAAGGGGGCCGTTCGGTGCTCACAGGTCAGAATAAGCACTCGTTCGCTGTGATCTCGTGGTACCGCGCAGGCCTGGTCTTGGCGGTGCTCCTGCTCGGCCTGGCCATCGCGGTCGGCAGCGGTGCGCCGGCTCGTGCGGTGGACGGATCCACGCACGCAAACTCGGCGTTCGGGGCGGGGATGGGTCACTCCCTCGCGGTCAAGGCCGACGGAACGCTGTGGTGTTGGGGACTCGACGGCTACGACCAGGATACCGGCCAGCACTACCCGGGCATGCTGGTGCCTACGCAGATCGGCACCGACAGCGACTGGGTCTCTGCTTCGGCGGGCCCGTTCGCATCTCTCGCCATCAAGACCGACGGCACACTCTGGTCCATAGATTTCATGATCGGAGACGAGCCCGAGCTTGCCGTTGAGTTCGTCATCACCCAGGTGGGTTCGGATACCGATTGGGCGGCCATCTCCGAGGGTGGTCTCATCTCTCTCGCGATCAAATCCGATGGCTCACTGTGGAGTGTCGGCTACGAATTCGATATGGAAGAGGAGGTCCTTCCGACCTTCTTCGCCGACCGGGTCGACGACGCGACCGATTGGGCGGCCGTTTCTGCGGGCACGTGGGGCGCACTGGCTCTCAAATCAGACGGCTCGCTGTGGTCGATCGAGATGGGGTACGACTTCGACTCATTCGCGGGACTCGACGGCTCATCGGACCTCGATTTCACGTTCGATACCGCTTACGACGTGTTCTCTCTGAGCGGCGACACAGATTGGACGGCGGTATCGGCGGGCGGCGATCACACGCTGGCAATCAAGAGCGACGGCTCACTGTGGGCCATGGGCGACAACACCTACGGACAGCTCGGCGACGGCACCACGTCGAGCCGAGACGACTTCGTGCGCGTCGGCCGGCAATCCGACTGGGTGGCCTGTTCGGCCGGTCTCGCGCATTCGCTGGCGCTCAGAGCCGACGGCACCCTGTGGGGCTGGGGGAGGAACGAGGATGGGCAGGTCGGCGACGGGATGACGCTCGACCAGCACTCACCGGTGCGCATCGGTACGCTGAGCGATTGGTGGGCCGTCTCGGCAGGTTTGTGGCACTCCCTTGCCATCGATGGTGACGGGGCCCTTTGGGCGTGGGGCGACAACGGCAACGGCCAGCTCGGCGACGGCACTACTGAGGATCGCACCCTTCCCGTCAAGGTTCTGACAGGCGTCAAGCTCCCGGCCTTGGCCGAACAGGCGGCGAAT
Organism: Actinomycetes bacterium; assembly: GCA_021815245.1. The sequence goes on along the minus strand of JAKAHF010000439.1, from coordinate 504 downwards.
TTCAACGACATATCAGCGTCTCCCTATCGAGCCGCGATCCGTTCGCTCGCCCAACGTGGGATCGTCGTGGGGTTCAGCGACGGCAGTTTCAGGCCCGACCAACCGGTCAGCCGGCAACAGTTCGCCAAGATGATCGTTCTGGCGCTCGACTTGGAGGTCGTGGAGGGAGCTGAGCCGCTGCCCTTTCTTGACGTGACCGCACCCTCGGACGATCTCTATCCTGACGACTACGTTGCAGCAGCGTCGGCGAACGGTCTGGTCACAGGGTACCCGGATGGCACGTTCAGGCCCTGGCTCGATATCACCCGGGCACAGACGCTCAGCGTCATCGTGCGTGCGGCCGAGAAGTTCAAGCCTGCGATACTGCGTACGCCGCCCCCCAACTGGGTGGGTGGAGTGCAGGCTTCAGATCCGGTTCACGGCGGCAATATCGGCATCGCCGAGTACAGCGGCCTCCTGCAGGATATCGACGCGGCGTCGTTCGCGATAGGAGGAAACGCCACC
>JAKAHF010000438.1 GCA_021815245.1 Actinomycetes bacterium | reverse complement strand
CGACGCGACCAACGAGATCATCGCCGCCGCCGCCGAGCGCCATGCCAAGAACCTGTGGTCACGGCGTGAAGACGGAGCCAAGCCGCGCCTGGTCTCCTGCGAAGACGAAGACGAGCAGACCGAGTTCATCATCCGCACCGTGCTCGACCACCGCGAGGCCGGGCTGCCGCTCCACCGCCAAGCCGTGCTGTTCAGGGCTTCGCACCACAGCCTGGCGCTCGAGATCGAGCTGGCGCGGCGCAACATCCCGTTCCGCAAGTATGGGGGGCTGCGCTTCGTCGAGACCGCCCACGTCAAGGACCTCATGGCCTTTCTGCGACTGGCCGAGAATCCGCGCGACCTCATGGCCGGCACCCGCGTGCTGATGCTCCTGCCCGGCGTCGGTCCCAAGAAGGCGCAGGCGCTCATGGAACGGTTGACCTCGGGCACGGCGACCACGCCGGCGGCAGGCGTGGCGATCGACAACCTCGGCAACGAGGGTCCACCCCCGATCAAGTTGCGCATCCCCCCGCCGGGCGGCACCGCCCGCACGCCCATCCAAGGCGACAACCCTCCGCGGCCGGCCGGCCCCGCGTCACGACCCGCCGGCCCCGCGTCATCGGCCGCTGCGTCGACCCCGGCCTTGTCGGCGGCAGCGTCGCCGTCGGCGTCACCGGCACCCGCGAACATCGCTTCTGCCGGGTTCGCCTCCTGGGGCGAGTGCCCGGCGCCCACTTCGGCGGCGGCGAGCCTCTGGAACGCGCTGGTGGCGCTCATGACCGGCATCGGGGGTAGCGACCCGGGCGATCTCGCCTCCCAGGTCCAGCGGATCAGACTTTTCTATGCGCCCCTGCTCGAACGGCTGTACGACAACGCGCGCGCCCGGCTCATGGATCTCGAGCAACTCGAGTGGATGGCCGCCCGCTTCCCCGACCGCTCGCGCTTCCTGGCCGAGTTGGCGCTCGACCCACCTTCCTACACCGAAGATCTGGCCGGCCCGCCGGTTCTCGACGAGGACTACCTCATCCTCTCGACCGTGCATTCAGCCAAGGGGCTCGAGTGGGATGTGGTGTTCATCATCCACGCCGCCGACGGCAACATCCCCTCCGACATGGCGACCGGCAAGCTCGAAGAGATCGAAGAGGAGCGCCGGCTCTTCTATGTCGCGCTGACCCGGGCCAAGGATTGGCTGTACGTGTGCTACCCGCTGCGCTACTACAGCCATCCGCGCAGTTTCAGCGACGTGCACGGCTACTCGCAGCTGACGCGCTTCGTCTCGGAGAGCGTGCGCCGGTTCTTCGACGTTGGCTCGGCCGGGGAGGCGCTCGGCCTCAACCCCGCCGAGGCTTCCGACGAGCAAGGCCCCCTTGGGCAATCGGGAGCGGTCACCACAGAAGACATCAGGCGCCGGCTCAAAGGACTGTTCTAGTCCTTCTTCTGGTCGTGATTCAGCACAGTCCACACCGCGTTCGCCAGTCTTTGCAGCGTGAAGGGTTTCTCGAGAAACGAGATGCCGCGGTCGAGACGCCCTCCGTGAACGACACCGTTTCGAGTGTAGCCCGACATATAGAGAATCCGCATTCCTGGCCGACCCTCTATCGCCCTGCACGCGAGGTCGTGGCCCTGGATGCCGCCCGGCAGCACGAGGTCGGTGAGAAGGAGATCCACAGTCGCGCTCTCTTGATCGAGTATCTCGAGAGCCTCCTCAGCGCTCGCCGCGCACTGCACTCGATACCCCAGATCGGTTAGGATCGTGAAGACCAGCCTCCGAACAGCGGCCTCGTCTTCAACGACCAGGATGGTCTCGCCATGACCCGTCGGCGTGGAGTCGAGACTCCCAGCGGATGGCTCTTCTTCAGGCAAGTTGACTGCGATTGGGAGATATATCTTGAAGCAGGTACCGGCGCCCACCTCGCTATACACCGATATGCTCCCGCCACTCTGTTTCACGATGCCGTACACGGTCGCCAGACCGAGACCGGTTCCTCTCCCTGGTGGCTTGGTCGTGAAGAACGGCTCGAAAACATGGCTGATCGTTCTCTCATCCATGCCGCACCCGGTGTCGCTGACGGCAAGCATGGCATACCTGCCCGGCAGCACGTCGTGATGGTCGCAACAGTAGACTTCGTCCAGATCCAGGTGTCCCGTCTCGATCGTCAGACGCCCTCCAGGACGCATTGCATCTCGCGCATTCAGCGCCAAGTTGAGTAGCACTTGCTCGAACAGATGGAGATCGACGTCAACGAGGATGTCTTGGCTGTCGTACATGGCTACGAGATCGATGTCTTCGCCAAGAGTGCGGAGCAGGAGAGGCTCCACCCCGACGAGCACTTGGTTAAGGGAGATCACCCTAGTACGCATGGTCTGCCGGCGCGAGAATGACAGTATCTGCTGCGTCAATGAGGCGGCTCTCTCGGCCGCATGCTTGATCTCCCCCAGCCCCTGCTGGACAAAGGCGTCAGACGCCTCCGCCGTTCCGAGCAAGAGGTCGCTGTAGCCGAGGATGGCCGTAAGCAGGTTGTTGAAGTCGTGCGCGATGCCACCCGCCAACTGGCCCAGGGCCTCCATCTTCTGTGACTGGTGCAGCTGATCTTCGCTCTCCTGCAACCTGCGTGATATCTCGTGGCGCTCACGAGCGAAGCTAAGCACTTTCGCGAGGTAGGCGCCGGTCATCTGGCCTTTGACAACGAAGTCCTGAGCGCCTGCCTGGATGGCTTCCAGACCCACCTGGGCTTGGGTGTTCCCTGTGACTACCACTATCGGCACGTCGGAGGCCTCGGTACGCATGGTTCGCAAGGTGTCGAGTCCGACACTATCGGGCAACCCAAGGTCGAGCAAGACCACGTCGTAGTTCTCACTTCTCGTGGCGTACGTGGCTTCTGAGAGGCGGGGCACGTCTCTCACATCGAAAGCATCGCCTGACTCCCCTTGGAGAATCTCGCGAATGTAGTCGGAGTCTCCGGGATTGTCCTCGACGAGCAACACACGCACCGGGCTACTCATGGTCGGGTCTCCCCTGTTGGCAGGATCACGATGCTCAGCCAGAAGGCCTGGATACACCGCACCACCTCGAGGAACCTCTCGAGATTGAGCGGTTTGGAGATGTAGCAGTTGGCTCCGAGATCATAGCTCCTCAGCACGTCGGATTCGGCCGCCGAGCTGGTTAGAATGACCACTGGAATGCGCCTAAGAGCCTCGTCGCCCTTGATTTCGGCCAGCACTTCGCGGCCATCCTTTCGTGGCAGGTTGAGATCGAGCAAGACGAGATCGGGCCGGGGAGCACCGGCATAGGGGGGGCGGCGGTTCAGGAACGCAATCGCCTTCTCGCCGTCATCGACGATGTGCATACGATTCCTCAGTTTTCCGTCTTCGAGAGCCTCAAGGGTCAGCTCCACGTCGCCCGGATTGTCTTCGACAAGTAGGATGTCTATAGGTCGCGCGTGCTGCTTGCTCACGGTAGCGTCCTCCTCTTGTCAGGCAGAGTGAAGTAGAAGGTGGATCCAGAATCC
>JAKAHF010000437.1 GCA_021815245.1 Actinomycetes bacterium | reverse complement strand
TGACTCCTATCTACGCTGTCTCGTCCGGCAGCAACGGCCGGAAGACCACATTGTATTCCTTGGCGGCCGAATTCCACACGGTGATCTCGGTCGCTTGGTCGAGGAGCGGGCGCAGCTTTTCCAAGTCGGCGCCGGTCACGACCGCCTTGCGGTAGCCTTCGGGATCGGTGGGCTCACCGAGGGTGCTCAGGTCACCGAGCGGCCAGTCGAGCTTGTTGGGCTGGATATCGGTGCCCTGATCCGTCATGGCGGCCGAGCTGTAGATCCTCAGCGACTCGAATTTGTAGGCGGTCCACGAAAGACCCTGCTCGAATCCGGAGACGTCGCCGAATCTGCCCACAAGCTCGTTTATGGCGGCGCGGGCCTGCTGCTGCTCCAGCGACAACCCGGAACTCGGAGCGTCGACGCCGAGCGCGTAGATGTTCGATTCGTAGGTCTGGCCGTCTGCATTCACCGTGATGGTCGTCGAAGGCATATCGGTGATGCCGGGCCGCCCGTAGTCGACGCCGTTGGCGAGGAGGCCGGCCTCCTGTGCGGCGGAAAGCATCGCTTGGATGGTCTCTTCACTGACCTTGATGGTCTGAAGATTGGGCAGTGCAGGCCCCGGGTAGATCTCGATCATCGGGCCGGTCACGATGATGGTGCCGTCGCCGTAGAGGGTGAACTGGGGCACCGAGCGCAGGTTCGTCTGCGGCGTCACGAATCCGCCACCTGCACTCACGCGCAGCACTACCTCGTTCACCCCTTTGGGATGCTCGAGAGCGCCCTTGTTGCCGGCTCCGTCGCCACAAGCGGCTACGCCGGCGGCTATCGCGAACAGAATGACGATGACCATCGGCGCGAGCAGCGACCGCGTGGCATGTTTGCGGTGGAACATCGAGAACCTCCTCCTTTGGTGCGCACGCTCCTTCGACGTGGCCTGGAGGCCTCTTCGTTTCCTGGCCGTCGCCCGGTTTCGTGGTACATATGTGTCATGAGCGTTCGGAACGTCCTCCTCGTACTCGAAGTGATCGTGGCCTTCGCCGCCGTCGCGGGAGGCGTGTATGCGCTGCTGGGCGCTCCCGGCATGTCTCGCCAGTGGCTGACCGGCACGCCCTTCACGTCGTACCGCGTTCCGGGGGCGATACTCATCGTCTTCGTTGGAGGGACCTCCGCGACCGCGGCCCGGCTGCTCATCGGAGACTACTCCACCGCGAGGCTGCTCTCGTTCATGGCCGGCGTCCTGGTACTGGGCTGGGTGGCTGCGCAGATGATGTACATCGGCCGGCGGCACTGGTCGCAGCCGGTCTCGGCGCTTTTCGGAGCGGCAATCGCGATCCTCGCGTTACTCCTGCCGGCCCCCGGCTGAGGACTCTTCTGATCCGGACGGTCGGTCTGGCAAGGCACGGTGGAGCGGCGCGCGGCCGGTCGCCCTACGGCAGAGTCAGCAATTCGAAGCCGCTCTCTGGATCGAGTTCGCGCCACGCCTCACTGCCCAGAAGCTCGAGCATGACCACCTCGCCCACCAGCCAGGTCTCGACACCGGCCCTCGTGCATCCGACTGTGGCGTCGCCTTCGCGCCCGGTCGCGGCGTGCATGTGCACGACGGGTCGACCCTCCTCGTTCGGCAGCAAGGTGCCGAGGGCAAGGGTCTCGCGGGCGCCCGCCAAGGCGTGGATGATGGGGATCACGGCGTCGTCGTCTCGCTGCTCGGGGCCGACGACAAGCCGGCTGCCGGGAGCGGTGCCGCCGAGGTAGAAGACGAGCGCGCGTGAAACGCCTTGGTCGCGCGCGAAGGTCTCGAGCGTGTCGTTCAATACGTCTCCGTTCTCGAGACGGAGGATGAACACGCGCCCCAACGATGCCTGACTGGATCTCATGCCGCCATTATTCACTCCCGCGCGACAGGAGTACAGTAGAGGTATGGAGGAACTCTAGTAGCAAAGGGGGCCACCATGATCGATATCCCGTTCAGCGCGCAGGAGATCGAGGTCGTTCGGTTCGTCGTCGAGCGCTATCGCAAGGCGATGCTGTTCGAGATCGCCAACACCGACTCCCACGAACTCAAGAGGTACCTGCTCGACCGTGAGGAGCTTCTCCAAGCCTTCGTGCACAAGCTCGACGCATTCTCCTCGAGTGAGCCCGACCCCGAGCGCTAGTGTGCTAGCGTAAACGCGCTGCTTTCGCCGTCTTGCGACGCGCGGAGGCAGAGGCGGCAACACTGCGCCTGGTTGTGGCGCTCGCAAGAAAGGATCGTGATGCTCTACCGACCCTTCGGCCGGACGGGCGAACAGGTGTCTGCCCTGGGTTTCGGCTGTATGCGTTTGCCGGTCATCGACGGCCGGCGCGAAATGATCGATGTGCCTTTGGCCACGGAGATGTTGCACTATGCGATCGATCACGGAGTCAACTATGTCGACACCGCGTTTCCCTACCACGGCACTTCGTTCAATGAGCCCGGCAATAGCGAGGGATTCGTCGGTGAGGCGCTCCAGGGAGGCTACAGGGAGAAGGTGCTGGTAGCCACCAAGCTGCCGGTGTGGATCGTTGAGTCGCGCGACGACATGGAGCGCATCCTCGAAGGGCAACTCCAGAGGATGAAGACCGATCGCATCGACTGCTATCTGATGCATGCGCTCAACGCCAAGATGTGGCCCAAGATGCGCGACCTGGGAGCCATCGAGTTCCTGGAGGCGGCGAAAGCCGACCGGCGCATCGGCTACGCGGGCTTCTCCTATCACGACGAGCCGACCGCGTTCGCTCCCATTATCGACGGCTATTCCTGGGATTTCTGCCAGATACAGTACAACTACATGGATGCGGCTATACAGGCCGGCACCGCGGGGCTTGCCTACGCGGCAGACAAGGGGATGGCTGTGATCGTGATGGAGCCCGTCAAGGGTGGGCTGCTGGCGACGGCGCCCCCGGCTATCCAGGGGATCTGGGATTCGGCCAAGACCCGGCGTCCGCCCGTGGAATGGGCGCTGCGCTGGGTGCTCGACGACGTTCGCGCCAGCATGTTGCTGAGCGGTATGTCGACGATGGAGCAAGTGGTTCAGAACGTCCGAATCGCCTCTGAGGTCGCAGCCGGCTCGCTCACCTCAGACGAGCTCGAGCTCATCGACTCGGTGCGACAGGCCTACTTGACTCGCACGGCCGTCGATTGCACCGGCTGCCGCTACTGCCAGCCCTGTCCTCAAGGTATCGCTATTCCCATGATCTTCTCGGTAGTGAATGAAGCCGCTCTCTTCGAAGATCCGGCTCGCTCGGCCATCGGCTACCGCATCGCGCTCGAACAGGGCCACACTGCGCCCTACACCGATTGCACCGAATGCGGCACCTGCGAGGAGCACTGCCCGCAGCAACTCAAGATCCCCGAAGAGTTGGCCAAGGCGGGGCGGATCCTCGGCTGACCCACAGTCGACCGCATCTCACATCGGAAGGACACCGATCATGACGCAACAAGCAGGGATCCCTCGGCGTTTGCTGGGCAGGGTGGCGATGGTCACC
>JAKAHF010000436.1 GCA_021815245.1 Actinomycetes bacterium | reverse complement strand
GCACCAGCTGGTGGGCGCAAGCCCGCGAGATGCCGTCGATGGCGAACGTGAAGCTCGCATGCTCGAGGGTGCTCGTGTGCCCGGAGCGCACGACGCCGCGCACGAGCCGGCTCACGTCGTCGTCACTCATGGTCTGCTTGAGCTCGGCGGCTCCGATCGGAGCGTAGCAGAGCCGTGCAGCCGACGCGACAGCGCGCTCCGGCTGTGGAGTGAATTGAAGAAGCGTTACCTTGAGCTCAGCAGGCACAGCCGGCGTCGCCTCAGCGGTACGCTACGTGGTGGCCTTGTCGCGGCGGTACTTCTTGTTGAAGCGTTCAACGCGGCCGGCCGTATCGACCAGCTTCTGCTTGCCCGTGTAGAAAGGATGGCAGGCGGAGCAGACTTCGACCTTGATCTCGGGCAGGGTCGACCGAGTGGTGAACGACTCGCCGCACGAGCAGGTCACTTTGCTCTCGACGTATTTCGGGTGTATTCCGTCCTTCAAGGTGCCTCCAATGACAGCCTTTGGTAATGCGTCCAAAAGGGGAGCGATATGATACCACGCACTTCACCCCCCGGCTCAGGTACGGCAGAAGTGCGCAGCCCGGCTCTCGAAGCCTATGCGCACGGGCAGCCCCGGGGCAAGACCCAACCGCTCGACCTGGGGACGAAGCACCTCGACCATGAAGACAGGGGGCTCCGCCCCAGCTTCGGCGACAGCCGGCGCCGTTGTGTTCGCCTCTGCTCCGGCAGTGTCCGCCATCCCAGCAACCGGCGACAGACGCACTTCGACCAGCGCGTGCACACTCTGCATCTGCACCGAAGCGACGACACCCGACAGATGATTCCAACCGGAGCCGCATTCGGCGGTGTCTGCCGGAGAGGACCCGCGGCCGTTCGCTCCGGCCGGGTCGGCCGACGAGACCAGGTCGATCTCCTCAGCCCGCACGACCACGCACCAGGGCGGAGGGCCAAGGACGCGGGTCGCGCCACCAGACGAAGCATCGACGAGCAATCGGTGACCGCTCCGCAGACGCACCGTGCAGCCACCCTCCGGTGCTTCCGTCGGCGCCCCCTGCACCTCGAACACGTTGGGTATGCCGACGAGCGCGGCGATCTCCCTGTCGACGGGACACCGGGTCACCTCCGCAGGCGTTCCCACCTGCCGGAACTCACCTCGCATCAGCACCGCCATCCTCCCGCCGAGTCCCATGGCCTCATCGAGGTCGTGGGTGACGTGCACCACCGTCGTGCCCAGCTCGCCGTGCAACCTCTTCAACTCGCGACGTAGCTCGAGTCGCGTCGGACCGTCAAGCGCGGATAGAGGTTCGTCGAGCAGCAGCAGTTCGGGCTCGATGGCCAGCGCCCGGGCCAGGGCGACCCGCTGCTGTTCGCCCCCCGAAAGGCCGTCGGGGTAACGCTCCAGCAGACCCCCGATGCCGAGCAGGCAGGCCAGTCGCTCCACTCTGTCGCGTCGCGAGGGTGCCGCACCGGTGTCCCGATGCAGACCGAAACCGATGTTGCCGGCGACCGTCAGGTGAGGAAAGAGCGCGTAATCTTGATAGACGAGCCCGGCGCGGCGCCGCTCGGGAGGCTCGCTCGTCACGTCACGGCCGTCGAACCAGATCACTCCTGACTGCAGACGCCGCAAACCGGCTAGGCTCTCGAGCAGCAGGGTCTTGCCGGAAGCCGTGGGACCCAGCACGATCAGATACTCGCCTCGTTCGACGGCGAGTTCCTCCACGGACAGCGTGAAATCACCGGCGCGCAGCCGTAGGCCCTCGATGCGTATCACTGCCGGCCTTTCGCGTTCCCCCGGCGGCCGCGGCGCGGTACGAGGACCGCCCGCACGACCACCAAGATCACGAGGGCTAGTACCAAGAGCAGGATGGTGACCGGCAAAGCCGACGACAATCCGAATCCGGCGAATCGCTCGTAGACGAGCACCGAGATCGCCTTGGGGTTGTACGCGAGAATGACCACCGCCCCGAACTCGCTTATGCCGCGCGCCCACATCAGCACGGCCCCGGCGACGACACCCCGCCATGCCAGCGGCAGGGTCACGCGCCTGAAGGCCGACCAAGGGCCGGCTCCCAGGGTGCGGGCGACGCTTTCATACCGAGGGTCGACGAGGGCGAAGGTCTCACGGGCCGTATCGACGAGCAGCGGCAGGCTGACGAACAGCATGGCGACGACGATGCCGGCGAAGTTCTCGGTGAAGTAGATGCCGGCCGAGGCCAGTGGCTCGCCGAGCAGACCTCTCCTGCCGAAGACCATGAGCAGAGCCACACCCGCCGCCGTGTGCGGGATGATGATGGGCAGGTCGACCAGCCCCTGAACGAGGCTCTTGCCCCAGAACTCGCGACGGGCCAGAAGGTAGGCGAGCGGCACTCCCAGCACCATTGCGATGACGGTGGCGACCATGGCCGCTGCGAACGTGACCCAAAGTGAGGTGAGCACACCCTTGTCGGCGACGCCCTTGCCGAACTCGCTTGGGCTGGTCGCGAAGACGGTCGCGACCAGCGGCACGAGCACGAAGAGCAGTAGCAGCAGACCGGCCGCCGAGAAGACCCAGTCCATGCGGCTGAGGACCCGCGCGCGGTTCATCGACGATCGCCTCAGTCGCCGGGCATGCAGAGGGCCTTCACGGCGCCCGGCAGCTTGTCGTAGTCGTCGGTCTGGGCCGGGATGATCATGGGTTGGTAGTTCTGCGACATGATGCCCTGCCCTTCGACGCCGAGAAGAAAGGCGAGTAGCTCCGCGGCCAACTCGGGATGGGCCGCGTTGCTCGGGATGGTCGCTCCATAGCGTATCGGCTCACCGGTGAACGCGGGTTTGACACTGGCGAAGCGCTGATAGTCGAGCTTGACGGTCACTCGCCCGTAGTTGGCGGCCTGAGAGGCATCGCTCAAATCGATCTCGGGTGGGAGCGGGATGTACTTCAGACCGTGCTGCCTGATGACGCTCTCGTACTCGAAGGCGTAGTCGATGTCACCCGTCTGCAGCAGGGGCAACAGGTTCACGCTGTAGGGGCGCAGCACGATGTGTGAGCCGCTCTTGGTCTCGAGGATCTCTGGCACAGTGATCGTTGCCGAGCCGCCGGAGTTGAGCTGCCGAACCGGCACACGAAAGACGCCGCCGAACGTGTCGGCAAAGAGCGTGGGCCGGTCGTACCTATCCTGGGCCAGGCGGACGGTCATGAACGAACGGTACCCATTGGCGTCCATGCGCGGATCGGAGATGCCGAGCCGCACGCCCGGCCGGTTGATGACCTCGAACCAGTTGTCGGCCGTGACCTCATCGGCGAAGGCGCTCTGTGGCGTGTAGGCAAGCGCCATCCTGTTGGTCGCGAAGATGACGCTCCAGTCGGCATACGGAAGGCCCGAGTCGGGATCGATCGACTCATAGAGAAGCATGGGTATGAGCCGGTAGTCGGCGGTGATGACCAGATCGGCCTGCTCGTGCAGGTCGCCCACGATGCGGATGGCCTGTATGCTGCCTTGACCCTCCAT
>JAKAHF010000435.1 GCA_021815245.1 Actinomycetes bacterium | reverse complement strand
TGGCTTCATACTGTTCTTGGTTGTAGGAACGGGGGTCGAAGTTGTCCCATTCGACCATGAGCACCGGCATGCCGAGCTCCTTGACGAGCGCATCGCGCAGAATCAACGCGTCGCCAACGACGTACCGGCACCCGAGGTGGTAGTGATTGAGCACCCCGTCCACCTTCAGGCGCCTGCAGAAGTCGACCACGATAGCGATTCGTCCGCCCAGGGGCTGAGTGAACGACCCGTGGAGGTTCTGCACGATGACTTCGTAGGGATCGTTGGGGTCGGCGATCGCGGCCTCGGAGCCGGCTAGTTCCGAAGCTCCTTGGAAATCGAAGGCGACTATGGCAAGACCCGCCTGGTTCGCTTGGTGCTCCCAGCGCGGATCGGAGTGGTGGTGCGGGAAGATCGCGAGTACGCGAGGCGCTCCCTTGGGAGTGACTCCGGCTCCGCTGCGGGTTCTGCTCAGCAACTCGGCTCGCAGAGTGTCGAGGATGTCGACTGCCTCGGCCAGCTGATCTCCGACAAACGAGATGCAATTCACGGCAAGCAGCAAGTTGAGGTGAGTGGAACCAAGGGGCAAAGGGTCGGCTGTCCTGATCAGCTCGGTTAGTCTGTTCATAGCTTCGTCGAGCGGCCGGCGACCCTTGAGGACGCGCCACAGCATATCGTCCGTCAAACCGAAGCCCGTCACCTGCTCGATTCGCCAACGGGCGGCCCGCATGCTTTTGGCCGCGTAGGTCGTGGCCCGGGACGCGGCCGGGTATTCCCCCAGTTCCCGGTCCTCCATGGCGTCCACGAAGCAGGCGGGTATGCCGTACATCTGCTCGATGATCTCGTTCACCTTGGGGCTTGTCTCGCAAACGTATCCCGACGTGATGGTCAGATCAGGCTTGGGGATGAGGCCGAGACCGATCAGCCCGACCCTGCTCTTGACCATGCCGCAATGTGCTACCGCTCCGGCCTTCAGCCACTGCCTCTCCGCGGCCTCGAGAACCGGCACGAACTTGCCGAACATGCAGCCCATGACGACCATAAACGTGGTGTTCGGGCTTATCAGCCCGACCTCCGCCGTGTTCTCCATGATGGCCGATCCGAGTAGGTCCATGCCCGGCAGCATGCAGGCGTGCACGATGCGTTGTCTGCCGTCATCCCTCATGAGGACGATGTCGCAGAAGTCCTTGAGGAAGAGGCCCATCAGTCTGCGAACGCCGCTAAGCTCCATGTCGTAGTAGGTGGTCAAGCGCCGCTTCGCGATCTCGACGTCTGCGGCGGTCACTCCGATGCGAGCGAAGACCCGCTGAACGCGGGGGAGGAGCTCACCGCTCTCACGTTCGTCGAAGCCACATAGCGCCAGGAGCTCATGCATCGATTGGACCCCCCTGTATCGTCTCGATGAAGGCGGCCAACCTCGTTCTGAGCTGTCCCGAGTCGAGGGCGTGATAGTCGGACTCGACCACGAGCATGGGGATGCCGCGTTCCTGCAGCATCATCTGGAAGTAGCAGGACTCCTCATCGTAGAACTCACAGCAGAGGAGTTGATACCAAATCACGCCGGACACCGCGTATTCCCGCGCAAGGCGGTGAAGATGCTCGAGCCTCAGGGGCAGCGATCCGCGCATGAAGGCCGCCGGTCTCTTGTCGATCAAGTAGGCTCTGGCAAGGGCCTCCATGCAATCCTGATGCCCCGACAGGTCGACGACCTGCCGGCAGTCCCGCATGCCTTCGAAGATGTCTTCGACGACGATGTCCGCCCCGGCATCGACGACCATCTTGAGCAGGTCGTAGTCTCCGACTGCCAGGTTGGGCCCTACGAGCAGGAGCCGCGGTCGCCTTGGAAGCGAAGGGTCGGGTATGCCGGCCGAGGGATCTGCGCTGGAGGGGAAGTCAGCGCAGATCTCCTCGAGCGACGCGGTCATCGCTACCGGATCCGCGAAAAACGAAGCATGGTCGAGTCGGGCAAACTCGAGTGTATTGATCGCTTCGTTCCCTTGGTGCGCGTTCCGGCGCGTCTGTCCCAAGGTCCTCAGGAGTCGCCGCAGATGGTTGTAGGTCTCGGCTGCTTCGATGAGTCCGCCATCGGTGATGTGGTTGCCCGTGAGTGTCTCGAGTCTCTCCTTCAGGCTGCACAGGCGGTCTCGGTAGTACTCGAGCTCGAAGGCCTTGTCGTGTTCGTATGGCACCCCGAGTTTGAACACCTGCCTGCCCTCCTGGAACTCCCAGACGTCGCCGATCTTCTTCATGTGCTGGCAGGTCGAGGGAACGACGAGCAGGTCTATCGCGCTGTAGAACGGATCGGTCTGTCGCATCAGCTGGGCGATCTGCGCACGAGCGAACGCACAGATCACGCTTGGCACGAGCGAGAGCGCCTCGTCCGCCACCCGGCCGTCCCCTCCGGTGGCAAGACACAGGGGGATCGCTCCCGACGCGTAGATCAGTTCTTCGGGAACGTATCCTCCGGGAAGGTAGCCGACCACTTTCGTCCCGTCCTTCCCGGCACGCTCCAACGTCTCGAGTCTCTGCCGCAGCAGGGAGTCGATGTGCGCTTCGATCATGCCGGCGCGGCGCTGCTCGTCTGCCGTCGACGAAGGCCCCACGTCACAACTCCACGGCGACGTTGAACGCATCGTGATTGGCCGAGAAGATCTTGCCCACGTTCCTGCAGTCCCCCACCACATAGCTCTCCGCGACGACGTCGAGAAGCGATTCGACCATCGCTGTGTTCGGCCGGAGGCCGAACCCGATGACCACGGTGTCCGCCGGTAGGTCGGTCGTACCCCCGTCGGGGAGGGTGACGGTGACCTCCGTCGTCGTGATGCTGCTCACGGTTCCCTGGACCCGCTCGACGCCCCTGTCTTCGAGAAGCGCGAAGAGGGCGACCCGAACAAGGTCGACGGCGTCTTGGCACAGGGCTTCCTCGGGCAGCAGGTCGACCAGCACGACCCTCTTGCCCTCCATGGCCAGCCCGGCGGCGCACTCTGAGCCGGAAAGCCCTCCTCCGCAGACCACGACCCTCTGACCCACCCGCCTACTACCCAGGTCGGCTTCGGAGACGGTCATGACGTGCGGCAGGTCGATTCCGTCTATCGGTGGTTGGTCATGTTCGGCTCCGACTGCCACGATGACCGCGTCGGGCGCCTCCGCCTCGATGTCGGCGGGTGCAGCCTCCTTGCCCAAGACGACCCTGGCGCCGCAGTCCATGGTCGACCGGATCGCCCAGTCGAGGTAGGCGCGGGCGGTGTCTTTCTGAGGCAGCGCGGCGGCTTCGAAAAGGCGCCCACCCAGTCTATCCGACCTCTCCCATAGGGTCACTTCATGGCCCCGTTCGCAGGCGACGCGCGCTGCCGTCATACCCGCGGGACCCCCTCCGATCACCAGCACCCGCTTCTTCTTTCGGGCGACGGGGATCTCCCGGTACTTGCTCTCGCGGCCCGCCTGGGGATTCACCGCGCAGCGCAGGGGCGTGCCGATGAGGCCGCCGTACGCGCACTCGAGGCAGCGCAGGCAGGGG
>JAKAHF010000434.1 GCA_021815245.1 Actinomycetes bacterium | reverse complement strand
AGGATCTTCCTCGACGGGGCCATGGGCACCCAGTTGGGGCAGATGGGGCTCGAGATGGGCGGTCAGAACAACGTGACCAATCCCGACGCCGTGCTCTCGGTGCACCGGCGGTATGTCGACGCCGGCGCCGACCTGCTCATCACCAACACGCTGACGATGAACCGTGTGAACCTCGAGTCGCACAACGTCGGGGTCGACACTCGTGACGTGAATCTGGCGGGCGTAAGGCTGGCCAAGACCGCGGCTTCCGGCGGCCAGTTGGTGCTCGGCGACATGAGTTCCACCGGCAAGATGCTCAAACCGTATGGCCCCTTGGCCGAGGACGATGCCTTCGCCACCTTCACCGAGCAGGCCCGATTGCTGGCCGAAGGGGGTGTCGATGGCTTCATCATCGAGACCATGTTCGACCTACGCGAAGCGTCGTGCGCCCTCAAGGCTGTCAAGCAGGTGAGCGACCTGCCGGTCATCACCTCCATCACATTCAACACCGTGAACAACGGCGGTCGTACCGTCATGGGCAACACGGCCGCCGACTCAGCGAGGACGTTGACCGATGGTGGGGCCGACGTGGTCGGTGTCAACTGCGGCGCTCTCGATCCTTTCCAGGTGGCCGAACTGGTCGCCGTCATGCGTGGTGTCACGAGCCTGCCGATCATCGCGCAGCCGAACGCCGGGTTGGGCAGGCTCGTCGACAAGGAGCTCGTCTTCGACATGAAACCGGCCGATTTCGCGCTGGGCCTCAAGGCTTGCGCCGAAGCGGGCGCCAGGCTGCTGGGCGGGTGCTGCGGCACGTCGCCCGACCACATTCGGGCGATGGTGGAACTCCTGACCTAGCCGCTCAGCCTCAGGATCGGTTCGTCAGCCGCCTGCGCAGCAGGTCGAGAGCCGCGTAGGCCGTGCGCTCGCGCACCTGATCGCGGTGTCCTGGTGAGACATTGCGCTCGATCACGGTGACCCCGTCGACGACGCAGCCGATGTACGCCAATCCGACCGGCTTGTCGGTAGATCCGCCGTCGGGTCCGGCGATACCGGTGGTCGACAGCGCGCAATCGGTGCGAAAGCGCCTGCAGATGCCCTCGGCCATGGCGGCTGCGGTCTCTTCGCTCACGGCTCCATACTGCGCGAGCAGGCCGGCCGGAACGTCGAGCGCGTCGATCTTCACCTGATTGTCGTAGGCGACCACACCGCCCATGAAGTACGCGCTGCTGCCCGGCACGTCGGTGAAGCGTTTGGCGACCAGACCGCCAGTGCACGATTCGGCCGTCGAGACCGTCAGCCCCTGGGCGGCGAGGAGCCGGCCCGCGATCTCGGCCAAGCCTTCACCGTCGACGCTGTAGACCCGGTCGCCGAGTATCTCGAGAATGCGACTCTGCGTGGTCTCCAACATGCGGAGCCCCGCGGTCGATTCGCGCCCTCGCAGGATCACGGTGACGCCGTCGAGGTGTGCCCTGGTGCCGATGCTGACCTCTGAGCCGTGCCAGTCGAACTCGCCGAGCTTCTCGGCCAGCATCGACTCCCCGACCCCGAAGGTGCGGATGCGTCTCACAACCTGGGGGACGACCAACCGCGGAGGGTCGCCGGCCTGGGGCTGGCGGCGCAACACCGGTTCGACGGTCTCCTCCCACATCTGTTTGAGCTCCCAGGGTACGCCGGGCAGGGCGACGACCAAGGTCGAGCCTTCCCAGACATGGAACCCCGGCGCCGTGCCGGTGAGCGGGATCGCCGTCGCGCCTCGGGGGATCAGGGCCTGCTTGCGGTTGCTGTCGCCCATGATGTACCCGCGCGCCGCGAATCGCGCCTTGATCGCCTCGAACAGGTCCTCGCGATGTTCCAGGGGACGGCCGAGGGCGTCGGCGACCGCCTCACGGGTCAGGTCGTCCTCGGTGGGGCCGAGACCGCCCGACAGCACCAGCACGACCGGGCGTCTCGCCAGACTCGCTTTGATGGCCTGCACCATCGCGGAGAGGTCGTCGGCCACGGTGAGGGCGTGAGTGGCGAAGATGCCGAGGTCGAGCAGCCTTTCGCCGAGGTAGCACTGGTTGGTGTTGAGCGTGTCGCCGCGCAGAAGCTCGTCGCCACTGAAGATCATCTCGCCGGTCGCGCCGGCGGTTTCGCCGTTCGATCCGGCGTGGGGGCCCGGCGGCCCGCCGGCCTGTGGCTGCGTACCTTGGTCGGTCACTTCCTTGGCTCCCTTGTATCGAGCGGCGTTGGTTCGAAGAATGGTCGCGGTCGGCGGAAGCTACACACGCGCCGGACTCCCGTGTATCATACCCGTTCACTACCGAACTGCTGATGGAGTGGAGGAGATGAACGAACAAGCCACCTACGCGACCGAGCGGCGCCATGGCGCCTCGATCCCTACCGGGACCGGTCTGTGGTGGCATCATCAGCACGACGGCTCTTCCCACGGCTGGCAGTCCTGGGCGTGGCTCTAGCCCCTCGTTCTGCGAGGGGCGCCTCCAGCGGCCGGATGCCGCTCAGCGCACACGAAACAAGCGCGGCGTCATTTCGGTCGGTTCGGGCGTAGCGATACGCCATCTGGCTGGTACGAGATCACGAAAGGGAACCGAATGGAACAGCAAGCCGATATTCCTATGAAGCCCGCGTCCTCCGGCGACGCACCCAAGGGCGCTCCGGCGAGTCCCGAGGTAGTGAAGTACGACTCCCGCGGCCTGGTGCCGTGCGTCGTTCAGGAGTGGAACACGGGCGAGGTGCTCATGCTCGCCTATATGAACGCCGAATCGCTCAAGCGCACGCTCGAGACCGGCACGATGTGGTACTTCAGCCGCTCCCGCAACGAATACTGGAACAAAGGCGCCACCTCGGGCCACTTCCAGTACGTGCGCGAGCTGCACTACGACTGCGACGGCGACACGGTGCTCGCCCTCGTCGAGCAGAAGGGTGGCGCCTGTCACACAGGCGACTTCACCTGCTTCGACGGCCGATGGCTCAGCTCTCCCACCGGAGAGCGGCCGCCTTTCCTCGGATCCTCCAACCGGGAAAGGTAGGCAGTCATGACATCCGGCATCATCGCCACCGCGCCGACTCTCGAAGAGGCGCGGGGCCTCAGCGCTAGCTATAACGTCATCCCGGTGGCGCACCAGTTCCTGGACGACACCGAGACGCCCGTCTCCGCGTTTCTCAAGTTGCGGCAGCCCGCCGGTTGCTTCCTGCTCGAGAGCGCCGAACAGGGCCTGCGGCTCGGCCGCTACTCGTTCCTGGGCATCAAAGCCTGGGAGAGCGTGCGGTTGAACGGCACCACCGTGACGATCAGACGGGGCGGCGTCGACTCCCAGTGTGACCTCGCCGAGAACGGCGACCCCTTCCGCTTCATGGCCAACCACCTCAGCCAGTATCGGGTGCCGCAGATCGAGGGTCTTCCGCCCTTCGTGGGCGGGGCCGTCGGCTACTTCGGCTACGACTGCGTGCGGCACGTGGAGAAGCTGCCGAACAGCCCCAACGACGATCTCAAGTTGCCCGACATGGCGTTTCTGCTG
>JAKAHF010000433.1 GCA_021815245.1 Actinomycetes bacterium | reverse complement strand
CGGCCGTACCCTTGTCGGGGCTGTCCTTGTTGTAGACCTCATCGCGATAGATGAACATGACCACGTCTGCGTCCTGCTCGAGGGCGCCCGATTCACGAAGGTCGGAGAGCACCGGCTTTCTGTCGGAGCGTTGCTCCACCTGCCGCGACAGCTGCGAGAGCGCCATAACCGGCACCTCGAGTTCGCGCGCGAGGATCTTCATGCCGCGCGAGATGCGTGACAGTTCCTGTTGCCGGTTCTCGGAGTTGATGTCTCCCGCCATGAGTTGCACGTAGTCTACGATGATGAGACCCAGGTTCGCCTGTCGCGCTTTCAGACGCCGCGACTTGGCGCGCATCTCCATGAGGGTCAGCGAGGCCGTATCGTCGATGTAGATAGGCGCCTTGTGCAGCGGCGTGCAACCGGCGGCCAACCTGCTCCATTCGTTGGGCCCGATCTCGCCGCGCCGCACGCGCCACATATTGACGCCGGCTTCCGAACACATGATGCGGTTGACGATCTCGAGCTTCGACATCTCCAAGCTGAATATGGCCACTCCCTTGCCCTGCTCGACCGCGACGTTGCGCGCGATATTGAGGGCGAAGGCGGTCTTGCCCATCGAAGGGCGCGCGGCCAAGAT
Source organism: Actinomycetes bacterium (assembly GCA_021815245.1). Next base: position 2,879 of record JAKAHF010000433.1, on the reverse strand, counting down.
GACCAGATTGGAGGGCTGAAAGCTGCCCACCAGATCGTCGAGCGCGTGAAACCCCGTCTCGCAGCCGGCTGTGTGGTGTCCCGAGGAGCTTGTGCGTTCCAGCTCGGTGTAGTTCTCGGTAATGAGGTCGGAAATCGGCGAGAACTCACCGACCATGCGGGTCTGCGAGATGTCGAACACCATCTGCTCCGCCCGATCCATCAGCTCCAGAGGAGACTGCTCGCGGCGATAGGCCATCTCGGTGATCTGGCCGCCGACCCGTATCAGTGAGCGCAGGTAGTAGTTCTCGCGAACGATCTCGGCATACTGCCTGGCGTTGGTCGCAGCGGGCACGGCGGCGACCAGACTGTGGATGAAGGCCCTCCCACCGACCGCCTCGAGCGCGGCCCTGTTGGCCAGCTCCTCCGACACGGTGATTGGATCGACCGGCTCACCGCGTGAGAAGAGGTCTTCGACGACTTCGAAGATGCGCTGATGCGCTTGGCGGTAGAAGTGATGGGGCCGGATGATCTCGCTAACGCTTGGAATGACGTTGGGCGTGAGCATGCTCGCGCCCAGCACAGAGATCTCGGCGTCAAGGTTCTGTGGCACCACGTAGTCGCCACCAGCTTGCCGTTCGGTGGTCACGCTGCCAGGTACCATCTCCATGTGCGCCCCTCTCCTACGACTGCCTGAGACCGACGCCAGCGGTTACAAGACGCGCCGGCAGGGTCACCGCGAACGGACCCCGCCGACCGTCCCGCATGTTTGCTACGCCTTGTGCTCCTCCGGAACCACCATGACTTTGACCTCGGCCGGCTCGACGCTGGCGTCGATGTGCACCTTCACCATGTAGGTGCCGGCCATCTTGATCGGGTCTTCGAGGTCGATGTGGCGCTTGTCAAGACGGATCTTGCGCGCAGTCCAGATGGCGTCGGCGATGTCCTGGCTGGTGACCGAGCCGAACAGGCGATCGGCGGTGCCGACGGCAGCCGGGATCGTGAGCACGGTCTTGGCGAGCAGGTCTCTGGTCTCGTCGGCGCGCTCGGTAAGACGGCGGGCGTGGGCAGCCTTCTCTTCCATGATCTTGCGGACCGCGGCGATGCGGCCCGGAGTAGCCCTCTCAGCCAGCTTGCGCGGGAGCAGGTAGTTGCGGGCATACCCTTCGGCCACGCTCGCGACCTCACCCTTGCTGCCGAGCTTCTCGACATCCTGCAACAGGATTACTTCCATAGTCACTCCTTGTAATACAACACCCGGCGGGTCAACCAAGGCCCCCGGGACGAGCGGCGATACCTTCTACCGGCTGCTGTACGGAAGAAGCGCGACCTCGCGGGCCCGCTTGATCGCGACGGCCACCTGCCGCTGATGACGGCGGCATGCGCCGGTGGTGCGGCGGGAGCGGATCTTGCCACGCTCAGACATGAACCGGCGGAGCGTGCCGAAGTCTTTGTAATCGACTTCCTCCACGCCTTCCTTGCAGAACAGGCAGTACTTACGCCGGCGGTTGCCAGTGGTCGGCCTGGCGCGCCGCGGCTGCTTCTTGGGATTTGCCATTCTCATTCCTCCTCGGGACGAGGTCCTCCTCGGGACGGCTAGAACGGTATGTCGTCGCCCCCGAAATCGATATCACGAAAATCGTCTTGCGCGGCCGAGTCGGGAGCGCCCTTGGCTCCACCTCTGAAGGTCGGTTCGCGCGTCTCGTTCTGGCCGCCGATGAACATCACCGTATCGGCGACGATCTCGACCTTGCTTCTCTTGGTGCCGTCTTGCGCCTCCCAGCTGCGCTGGTCGAGACGGCCGTCGACGGCGATCTGCCGCCCCTTGCTGAGGTAGCGGGCGCAATTCTCGCCCTGCGGCCCCCAGACGACCACATCGAAGTAGTTGGGTTTCTCGACCCACTGACCAGAGGCGTCTTTGTATGAGGAGTTGACCGCCACACCCAGCTGACACACAGAGGAGCCACTCGGGGTTTGACGGAGCTCGGGGTCGCGGGTCAGATTGCCTACGAGGGTAACGTGTGCGATGCCGCGAGCCATGTCTACTCCTTAATCAGGCTTCCTCAGCCGGTTCCTGGACCTCAGGCTCGGCTTCGGGAGCGGGGGCTGCAGGCGCGGCCGGAGCCGGAGCGGCCGGAGCCGGAGCGGCGGCGCTGGCCTGCATCGGCCCGAACGGCTTCTCATGCTTGAAGGGCATGAAGCGCAGCACGCTGTCGGTGATGCCGAGAACGCGAGTCACTTCATCGAGTGTCTTGGGCGTTGCCTCGAAGTACAAGAAGTAGTAGACGCCATCGAGGGAGTCTTTGATCTCGTACGCGAGTCGGCGTTTGCCCCACTCGTCGATATTCACGATGACGCCATTGTCACCCGTGATGATCTCTTTGGTGCGATCGAGCACCGCGGTTCGTTCTTCATCCGGCACGTCTGTGCGCAGGATGAGAGCCAGCTCATAGCTGTTCAGTTTGGGTCACCTCCTACGGTCTATGCGGCCCCGGCCTCACTGCCGGAGCAGGGGTGTGGTATGGAATTGTATCCGCGCCACCGGACAGGAAATCGTGAGATCACCGCCGGCTACTTAGTGCGCGAGCGTGGCAGTATACACCGGGGGCGCAGGGAGCACCAAATCGGTGCTCCCTGCGCCCCACAAGCTCCGTGCGGATGTTGCGCAGCCCGGTGATCGTGATGGGCTATTCCTTCGCTTCGGATCCGCCCGGGCCGGTATCCTTGTTCGCGTTCTCAGCCGGAGGCACGGCGTCAGGCACCGGTCCCGCGGCGGCGGCGTGCCATCCCTGGGTCAGTGGGCTGCCCGGCGTAAGGGCCTGGTAGGTGCCCTGCTGCTTCTGCCGGTTGCGCCTGGTCACCGAGATGTAGATCCGCCACGCGATGAAACCGACGATGGCG
>JAKAHF010000432.1 GCA_021815245.1 Actinomycetes bacterium | reverse complement strand
AGGCGCGCAGCCCCCACCAGCTCACCGGAGGATTGAGAATGGCGTCGTGCACGTGACACTTGGGCACCACCTGCAGCGGTGGATTGGCCATAGGCTTGGTCAGTTCCCGCATCTCGGGGTGCGGGCCCATGTAGGTCGGCATCATGCCGTCGATGGGTCCACGGGCGCCCGCCGGGCGCACCTGCTCGCAGAACATGGGGAGCGTCGGCTGGATCTTGCCCTGGTACGGCAGCGGGAAGAACTCGCGCCAGATGTTCCACTCGATCATCTTCGCCTGGTGCACGCCGGGCTTGCCGAGGCCGCTCATGCCGAGCAGCATGACTTCGAGCCTGGCCGGCTCCGACGAGTACGGACCGCGAATGCCGGGGCCGGCGTTGCCGTGCACGAGGCTGGTGGTCTTGTTGGCCCAGTCGCGCGCGAGCGCCTTGATGGTCCACTCGGGCACGCCGCACTTCTCCGAGGCCCACGCCGGGGTCTTGGGCACCCCGTCTTCTTTGCCGAGCACATAGTCCTCGAACTTGTCGAAGCCGTAGGAGTGGGTGGCGATGTACTCCTTGTCGTACGTGCCCTCACTGATCCACAGGTAGGCGATCGCCAGTTGCAGCGCCGCGTCGGTGTTGGGAAGTATGGGGATCCACTTGTCGGCATGCACCGCCGCCCCGTAATTCAGGTCGGGGCAGACGTAGACTGACTTCAAGCCAATCTCCGAAAGCCAGTAGCAGAGCCGGCTGGCCAGCGTCCCCTGGATGGGATGCGGCGTCGACTCGGGATCGCAGCCCCAGAAGAGTAGAAGCTCCGAGTGCTCGGCGATGTCGGGATAGAGATTGGCCGCCGGCATCATCTCGCCGACCGGCTCGCAGCCCCAGACATGCTTGGCGCCCCAGTTCTGGCCTTCCCAGGAATCGAGGTTGCGCATCTGGATGGTGTAGCCGCCCAGCAGCGACAGCAACCGATTGTTGCACCCGTGGCTGGGGCTGAGGTGCTTGGTCTCGCCGTGCATGTCGGCCTGCGACAGAACGGCCTCGGGGCCGTAGGTCGCCCCAACCCGCTTCAACTCGGCGGCGACGAGCTCGGCCGCCTCGTCCCACGAGATGCGCACGTACTTGCTGGTGCCGCGGTTCTGGGTGTTGCGCCCGCCCGGTCCGGTGGAGCCGGGAGCGCCGGCCGGGTCCCAATCCACACGCTTGAGCGGGTAGAGGACCCTGTTCTTGGAGTAGACACGTTTCTTGTATGCGGTGCCGAGGGGCCCCAGCGGCGCCCGCAGCGGGGGCCGGAAAACCTTGCCCTTGGCTTCCATCTGCCAGGGAGCGAAGTCCTTGTCGTCGGCCCCGTAGTCGAAGGGCCGGATGCGGGTGATCTTGCCGTCGGTGACGTCGACCAGAGTCGGCGCGCCCGAGTCCATCGGCCCAATCAGGCCCGAACCTCGAATCACACGCTTCGCGGCCCGCGGAATGGGCACGCCTCCGCCGATTTCGGGTTTCTTGTTGTCAGCGCTCATGAGAGCGGAACCTCCTGTGTGCCTGCCTGCATGTCCGCGCGGCCGCCACTGTGTGGCCGCGCGCCGGAGCCGTCAATGCAAGCCGCAACAGGGGCAGGGGCCACCTCGGGCGCCGGAGGTGGTCGAGACGAGCAGGGTGCGCCGTCGGGGCAGGCCGGGGCGAATCAGGCCGCAGAACGCGATGACCTGGTCGGCCGGTGCGACCTTCAAGGTAGGCTCGACCCTCACGGTCGGCTCCCTCCTCACCGGCGGCGCCGTGATCGCGGCGGGGTGACTCAGCGCTTGGTCTGCCGTGGTATGGCCTCCACGTCGATGGTCTCGTTGCGGTTCTCATTCAGATAGGGAAAGCGCGAGACGGTCGCCCTGATCTTCTTCTGGCGATGGCCGGGCTCTCCCCAAAGGACGGCGACTTCGGTGCCCAGATCGCCGTAGGCCACGTCGATGGAACAGAGTGAGAGCATGGCCCGGTAGTAGGCGCTGTAGGTGCGTCCGGAGCTCACGCCGATCAGCCTGCCATCGGCGTCGAGCACCTGGTCGGCGTGATAGCAGAGCTGCAACCCGCCCTCGATCATGTGGTTGGGCCGGTCGAGGCTGGCATACGGCTCACCCGGTTGGAACTTCGAGGCCACCACGTCGAGCACGTCATCGACGTTCCAGACGAGCGTGACCATCGTGCGGCGCGGATCGGCCGCTTCAGCCTCCAGCGCCGCGCGCCCCACGAAGTCGTGGTCGAAGGCGATGCGGTTGGTCCAGCCGAGCTCCACCGGGGTGCGGTAGCGCAGGCTGAGGTCCGGCCCCATGCTGCCCTTCAAGCAGCGGCCTTGGCGCGAGATCTCGCCGACGCTCCACTGCCAGTCGATGACGTCCTTCTGCTCCACCCAGGGGTGCGGAAAGTGCATGAACGCCTGCGGAAACCCGTCTTCGGTGTGGTTCATGAGGTAGGCGCGAAAGCCCAGGCGGCGCAGGCCGTAGGCCTCGCCCGCCTCGAGCACCTTGTTGTAGACGGCGATGCCATCCTCGGCTTTGCCGTGCAACTCATACGCCAGGGTGCCCGCCATGCCTACGCGCACCACGTTGACCTCGCGACCGTCGACGGCGCTCGAGCGATGATGCATGAACTTGATGTCGTGCAGGTCGTCGCCGGTGGCCGCTTCGAGCAACTCCAGTGACCGCGGACCGGCGATCTGGTAGAGAAAGACCTTACCGCTGAGAATCTCGCCGACAGTGCCGCCGTCGGCGCCCCACTCCCCCGTCTCGAAGGCGTAGCCGATGTAGTTGGCGCCCATCTCGTACGAAATGAACTCGTCCTCGGCGAGCCGCAACATCACGCCGTCGCCCATGTCGAAGCCGCGTTCGTCGCACATGATGGCGTGCTTACCGGTGCCGACCTTCCAGCGTTCGAGGTCGTTCACGAGCACCCGAGAGAGAAACTCCACCGCTCGCCTCCCCTTGACCCTGAAGGTCGGCATGGGGTTGAGGCTGTGGCTGATGTAGGCCGTAGTCTTGTACGACATGACCTCGTCCTGCCAACCCGTGTATTCAAAGGGCAGCAGCACGGGACCACCGGCGAAATAGAGCACCACGTTGGGGTCATACGGAATCAAGGGATGGTGGATGAAACTCATCCCCGAAGGAGTTCCAGGCGGTTGCCCACCAGGAGCGTCAGCGCTCACGGCTTCCTCGTTTCTTGTATGCCATGCTACAAGGCTGCTGAAGAGCGACCCTGCTATTGAGTTCAGCAGGCGGAATGCTGTTCTGCATTCCTCTATGGCAGAATAGCCAGCCGGCCGCGACTTGTCAATCACACACAGACGCGAAAGGGCCGAAAAGCGTGCACTTTCCGGCCCTTTCGCGTTCGAAGGCGCGCCCGGCGGCGACTGAGCGTCGCCAGCGCCCCCGAAAGATCAGCCCTTCCAGGCGCGACCTGTCTCGATCATGGTTTTGAGAGTCTCGGGCTTGTCGTCGTCGACCACCGCGCCGGTCATGAGTGCGTAGCCCCCGTCTT
>JAKAHF010000431.1 GCA_021815245.1 Actinomycetes bacterium | reverse complement strand
ATCTTCGTGCCGAGGACCGACGAGATGTTGGCGCCGCTCATATCGATCGTGCCCCTGCAGCTCTTCGCCTATCACGTCGCCAGCTGGCGCGGCGAGAAAGTCGACCAGCCCCGCAATCTTGCCAAGACCGTCACCGTGGAGTAGACATGGATGCGCCGGGTGAAGATCGGCCGTTCATCGTTTCGCCGCATGCCTCGCGCATCGGGCTCGATCTGGTCGATGTCGGCCGATTCGAGCGCGCTCTCGAGAGCCACGCCCGGCTTCGCGACCGGCTGTTCACGGGAGCCGAGATCGACTACTGTGCCCGGCGCGGAAGGCCGGTTCTGCACTTCGCGGCGCGCTTCGCGGCCAAGGAAGCTGTGGGAAAACTCCTGGGCACCGGCGTCCTTTGCTGGCAGGACATCGAGGTCGTCGGGGGACATGGCAGCGCTCCGGGAGTGAGACTGAGCGGAGCCACGGCCCGGCGGGCCGAGGATCTCGGGATCGCCGAGATACGCGTGTCGCTCTCGCATGTCGATTCACTGGCCGGGGCCTGTGTAGTCGCAGTGGCTTCTTCGCACGAGCCTGTCTAGGAGGCGGGGCATGGATCTCAACGCGACGGATCGTGACCCGGAAACGCCCGAACGGAGCTTGACCGGGCTGCTCTCGGTGAGTGAACGACCGGCCGTGTTCACGCCGGTTCAGATGCGCGAACTCGATCGAGCGACTATCGAAGACGTCGGCGTGCCGGGACCGGTGCTCATGGAGCGGGCTTCGCTCGGTGTGAGCAGGTTGATCGCCGAGCGCTTCCCCGACCGGCACACACTGTTCGTTTGCGGATCGGGCAACAACGGCGGCGACGGACTCGCGGCGGCCCGGCAACTGCATCTGGCCGGCCATCCGGTAGCCTGCGTGGTGGCTGCACAATCGGCGGCCGACCTGTCGGCCGATGCGGCCCTCAACTACAATGCCGCCCACAAGGCCGGTGTGAACCTGCGCACGGGAGATGTGCCAGCCTATCTCTGGGATGAGACCGAGGTCGTCGTAGACTGCCTGTTGGGCACCGGGGCGAGCGGCGAGTTGCGCGGTCGCGTCGCCGAGTACGCCCGTCTGATCAACGCCGCCGCGGCGCGGGGAGTGCCGGTAGTGGCCGTCGATGTACCCACGGGGGTCGACGCGACGACCGGCAGCATCGCCGAAGGCACGGTTGCGGCCGACGTCACCATCACGTTCCACGCCCCCAAGACGGGTCTCGTCTGCCCGCCGGGCTCGGAGGCCGCCGGGGAAGTAGTCGTGTGCGACATCGGCATTCCCGGGTCGCTGGAACCCGACCCCGACCTGTGGGTGGTGACGGCCGACGACGTGAACGTGCCGGGACGGAGGATCGACGATCACAAATACCGTGCGGGGTACGTTGCCGTGCTGGCCGGCTCGGCCGCCTATCCTGGAGCGGCCTGGCTGGCTTCACAGGCCGCCTATCGCACCGGAGCGGGCTACGTCCGCCTTCTCATGACCACCGGCGGCGCCGCCGGCGTGCGGAGCCGGTTGGTCGAGACCGTGCTGGCCGACATCGGACCGGGCGACCACTTTGCCGACGCCGCCGCGGCGCTCGGCGTACTTGCCGACGACCGGCTGGGCGCCCTCGTGGCCGGGCCCGGCCTCGGGCGCCACCCCGAGACGGTCGAGGCCGTGAAGAGGGTCATCCTCGAGAGTACGGTACCCGCGGTGCTCGATGCCGACGGCATCTTCGCCTTCGCCGGCGCCGCGCAGAGCCTCCGCGAGCGGCTGGGCCTGGTGCTCACGCCCCACATCGGCGAGCTGGCGCTGCTCATGGGTTCATCGGCGGGCGATCTGGCGAGGGAGGCCTTGGCCGCCGCGCGCCACGCCGCTGCGGCCACGGCACAGGTGGTGCTTCTCAAGGGCTCCTCGACGATCATAGCCACGCCGGCGGGCGATGCCCGCGTGGTGGTGCAGGGTCCGCCGCAACTCGCCTCCGCCGGCACGGGCGACGTTCTCGCCGGTATCATCGGAGCTCTGCTCGCGAAGGGTGTCGAACCGTTCGAGGCCGCCTACGCCGGGGCGTGGCTCCACGCGGAGGCCGGCCGCATCGGGGCCGTCACCGACCCGCAGGGCATCATGGCCGGCGATTTGGTCGAACTAGTGCCTGAGGCTGTCGCAGAACGCATCTACGAGAGGGGACCGTCATGGAGAACCTGAAAGTCAGCGAGATCATGAAGAGCGACGTGGTCACCGTCACGCCCGAGACCTCGGTGCGCGACCTGGCCGAGATCCTCGCCACCCACAAGATCAGCGGCGTGCCCGTGGTGGATAGCGAGTATCGGGTGATCGGAATGGTCAGCGAGGCCGACGTCATACTCCAGGATGCCGATCTGCATTTTCCCTACTACATCAACTTCCTCGACAGCATCATCTACCTTGGGAGTATCCGCAACTTCGAAGAGCGCTTCCGCAAAGCGTTCGCCGTCAAGGTCAGCGACATCATGACCAAGGACGTGGTTTCGATCTCTCCCGACGCGTCGGTACACGAGGCTGCCACGGTGATGGCCGACAGACAGATCAATCGCCTGCCGGTCGTTCGGGCGCACAAACTACTGGGCATCGTCACCAGGGGTGATATCGTGCAGGCGATAGCTGAGCACAAAGCCTAACAGGAGCACCACCGAGAACCATGTCCAAGAAGGCGACACGTAGAGCCGCACGGGAGGCGTTCCCCAAGGCCAAGAATCCCCCAGTGCGTCGGAGCCGGTTCGACCAGCGGCAGCGGCCAAGTTCGGCCAAGCGCAAGACGGGCGCTCCGTCGTATCGTCCCGGAGTCCCCCGGCCGCCGAGCCTCAAGCGGGCGCTCATCTCGGCGGGCATCATGGCTGTGCTCTACTTCCTTGTCATCGAGTTCTTGTGGAAGAGCGGCTCGACCACTGCTTTCAACATCCTCGTAGCGGTGATAGGTTTTGTGATCTTCGGCACAGTCGTGTACGGAGTCGACCACTTCAAGTACCAGCGTTACCTCAAGAAGAAGGGGTCGGCGAAGTGAGGCCGGCCGGCGCGTAGCCGACCGTCTGGCGATGCGCCACGTGGCGCCGGCACTCTCGGTCTTGCGTTGCGCCGGCCATCGGGCACGGAGAGTCTCATGCTGCACGTCGTAGCCGAAGTCCTGCGCCAGAGGCGTATCGCGGGCTGGCTCGTGGGAGGCAGCGTCCGCGATGCGGAACTCGGGCGCTACAGTCCCGATCTCGATATCGTGGTCAAGGGAGATCCCCGCGAGGTCGCGCGAGCGATCGCCCGCGGCCTCGATTCCCCTTGGTTCATGCTCTCCGAACGGCACACCGCCTACCGCGTCATGGGTCCGAGGGGACACGTCGATATCGCCGCGGTCAGGGGAGACGGCATACTCGACGACCTCGCGGAGCGCGACTTCACCGTCAATGCCATGGCGATGCCACTCGGCGTCGACGATCTCGTGGGCGAGACGCCGGCCATCGACCGGCGGCTGCTTCTCGACCCTTT
>JAKAHF010000430.1 GCA_021815245.1 Actinomycetes bacterium | reverse complement strand
ACGGGGCCGTTCATGCCACCCAGCATGCGCAGATTGCGCCGCGCGGTCATGTTGCCGTAGAAGGTCGGGTCGTCGACGAAGCCGCCCATGTGGCTCAACGCCTGGCGCCGGTCCTGCGGCACCTTGTGTCCGGCCACCGTCACATATCCGCTCGTGGGATAGGTGAGCCCGAAGATCAGGCGGATGGTCGTGGTCTTGCCGGCACCATTGGGACCGAGGAACCCGAATACGTCGCCACGGCATACCGAGAGGTCGAGACCGTCGACTGCGCGGAGCTTCTTGAAGTCTTTGGTGAGACCGTGCGTCGAGAGGACGACCGACTGCTCGTCGCACGAGTCGAGCGGAAGTGCACTCGGGCTCACTGGTGTGGTCGTCGCCGTCACGGGATGCACTGTACCACGTCAAAACCATACGGGAAACGTATTCAGGATTAGTTCAGGAAACTCGTGCCAAGATACCACCATGGAGTCACACAGCATTGCTCAACCCCCCTCCTGAGCTGTGGCCCCAACCCTGTCCGGTGGTTGTCGGACCCGACCGGGGCGAGACGCCACCACGCCCACACGGCGGAGACGGCGTATGCGGCGTTCGGCAAAGCCGAACGCCGCGCCCGCCGTGTGACCGCTCCCCTTGACCACACTCAGCGTCGTTGCCCAGTCTGACATTCGCACAAAGCCTGCTGTTCGACGCGGAAGCTTGTGCGCCGCGACGGCGCGCGTGATACTACTCTCACCATGATGGAGCCACGCATCTTCGTTCTCGAGGACGATCCTCAGATGCGCTCCCTGCTCGTTCGCGGTCTGCGCGAGGAGGGATATGCGGTGCACGGCTATGCCACGGGCTCAGAGCTGCTGCGCAAAGTGGCCGAAGTCGTACCCGAACTGTTCGTCATAGACATCGGGCTGCCCGACACCGACGGTCGTGATGTGTGCCAGGCCTTGCGCGCTCAGGGCATCTCGGCCCCCGTACTGTTTCTGACGGCGCGCGACTCGCTTTCCGACCGGCTCTCGGGTTTTCATGTCGGCGGCGACGACTACCTGAGCAAACCATTCGCTTTCGCGGAGTTGCTGGCTCGACTCGAGGCGCTGAGCAGGCGGAGTGGCGCGGAGCGCAGCGTCGAGGCCGGAGGGATAACGCTCGATCCGGCCAAACACGCCGTCTCGTCAGGAGACGTCGCGATCCCTCTCACGCCTACCGAGTTTCGACTTCTTGCCAAATTGGCGGCCTCACCCGGCGAAGCGATACGCAGAAAGGCTTTGATAGAGACGGGTTGGCCTCACGGGGCCATCGTGTACGACAACACTCTCGATGCGTACATGGCGCGTCTGCGCCGCAAACTGACCGCACTACCCGGCGCGCCGCAGATAACCACCGTTCGCGGAGTCGGCTACTCGCTGCAATGACGCGTTGGTTCTCACGCATTGGCGTCCGTGCCAGACTTTGGCTGGCTGTTCTGGCAACAGTCGCCGTAGCGCTCGTGGCGATGACCGCCGCCTTCAACATCTTCCTGGCGGTGATCCTCAACCGCGACGCCAACAATCGACTCGACACCATGGTGAACGATGCCAGCGGCTCGGTCATGATGACCGAAGGCCTCTTTCAGACCACCGATCCGACGGGCGACATCAAGGAATTCGGGTCGCAGGTCTGGGTCTTCATCGATTCGCCTGGACTCGGGTCCTATACCATACGAGGGCCCAAGACCATCGACCCCACCATAGGCGACGCCGCAAGGTCACTGAATGGGCAACTGGCGCAGTATCTCGATCTTCCAGAGAAGCAGGTGCGGCTCTTCTGCAAGCCTCTCTACGACAATCCCGGTGAGAAACGTATGGGCACAATCGTGGCCGCCATCTACATGGGAGGCTATATCTCGACCGAGAGATTGGCCCTCGTGTCGACGAGCGCCCTCACCGCCATTCTGTTGCTCATCGTGGGCTTCGCGTCGCGTTGGGTGCTGAACGCCGCCTTCAGGCCCGTCTCGCGCATGACCTCCGAGGCCGAGGCCTGGAGCACGGCCGATCTCGACCGGCGATTCGACCTGGGAGAGCCGCACGACGAGGTGACCCACCTGGCCCACACGCTCGACGGCATGCTCGACCGGCTGGCGGCCAGCCTTCGGCGCGAGCAGCTCTTCTCCGCCGAGGTGTCGCATCAGCTTCGCACGCCGGTCGCGAAGATCAAGGCCGAGGCCGAACTGGCCTTGAGGCGTGAACGCGATCCGGCCTACTACCGCGATGCTCTCGCGTCGGTGGCCCACAGCGCCGACCAGATGGCGCGTACAGTCGAGACCCTCGTCGCGGCCGCCCAGGAAGAGGGGAGTCTCGCCCGTGGACGTGCCGACGCCCGCAAGGTGCTCGACAACGTGGTGAACTCGGTCGAGGTGTTGGCGAAAGAGAAGGCCGTCGATGTTGTGGTGCAGTCGCCGGCGCGCGAGATCAGGGTCGGTGTCGGCACCGACATCGCCACACAGATCTTGCAGCCCATCGTCGAAAACGGCGTGCGCTTCGCCAGCGGCCGGGTGGTCCTGGGGGCGGTGCGGCAGAGCAAAGAGGTGCAGTTCACCGTCGAGGACGATGGCCCCGGCGTGAGCGACGAAGAGAAAGACCGCATCTTCGAGCCCGGCGTACGCGGTTCGGCGGCCTGCACAGAGTACTCCGCGTCGCGCGGCGCCGGATTGGGTCTGTCGCTGGCACGACGACTGGCCCGTGCCGCTTCGGGGGACGTCGAAGTCGGTCCCAGCACCCTCGGCTCCGGAGCGCGGTTCGTCGTACGTCTTCCCGGGGGTTGAGCCTCCTAGCGGTACCAGAGTATGTGGTTCGCCTCGAGCGGCACACTCGCGAAGCGATGCGACGGCACCACCCTGGGGGTGTAGTCGCCCGCAGGGCGCAGCGCTGGAAACACGGCTTTGAACGCGTACTCTCCCGATGTGGGAGGGCCCCCGGCTCCACCCGCCCGGCCCTTCTTCATCGCTCCGACGTCGGTCACGAGCGTGCGTCGCTCGGGCAGACTTCCGTCGGGCGTCTCGGCGAAGAGCTGCACGAGCACGTAGTGGGGCGGTATGGGACCGAGGTCGACGCGGACTCTGGCCTCATAGGTCGCACCCTCTGAACCGCGCTTCTCCTCGAGGGTGTAGTCGAGAAAGCGGATGTCGCTCCAATGCTGATCGAGGACGGCACGCCACGAGTGCAGGCCTGAAACGAGAGCGGCCGGGGAGGGCCGAAGCGCACCACCCGACGCGTCGACGCCATGAGGTACACGCTCGCGGTAGGCCGTCGCGGCGGGCAGGTAGTACAGGTCGAGGTAGTCCCTCATCATGCGGTTGCCCGAGAATTCGGGCACGAGTCTGGCCATACTCTCGCGCACACGCGCGATCCAACGCCGCGGGATGCCCCGCTCGTCTCGGTCGTGGAATTCGGGCAGGATCTGCTTCTCGAGCAATTCGTAGAGCTGCCCGGCCTCGTATGCGTCCCAACCCGGGTCGGAGTCGTGCTCCAAGCCGTCGCCCAATGCCCAGC